>CAZAVR010000137.1:4280-9441 GCA_964488435.1 uncultured Cytophagales bacterium
GGCAGACCGGCCCGACAGGACCCTTGATTATATCATGATGAACCGCGTCGCCGGGAAGCGCTATCTGCAGACAAAGTATGCACCCGAAATGGAATCTTACGCGTCGGATCATTTGCCCCTGATCCTGGAGTTATCGAAGCGCTGACCAGGTGGAAAATAGCAAATGGAACTCCAAATATAATTTGGAATTGAGTCGTTTTGAAACTTTTTTCAGTTTAATATTTTGAAAAATTGTATATTACTAGTAATATAATAGTGTATTTTCTATTTTATAGAATAATATTTTGTTACAAGCGGTACAGGTAGAATTTTCCGGTGATGCGTGGAAGCCGGAGGGTAAGAGGGACGATATTAATTGGTCTCATTGTTCACAAAAAGGTTTATAAATGAAACGAAACAGATCATGGTTGGCGGGAACGTTGTCGTTCGGACTTTTTGCAATGGTGTCTTTTACACAGGAGCCGTATGCGGAAAACAAAAGTGCTGCGCCGGATAGTACCCGTTTTACACATAGTATACTCGCTTCGGGGTTTGATGAGCCCATGCAAATGGCGATACTGCCGGATATGAGTATACTCGTGGCAGAGCGAAAGGGAGCGCTGCGTTTGTACGACGCCAGGGAAAAAAAACTAACTACTGTAGCGCATCTGAATGTTTTCAGTGGAATCGAGGACGGGTTGCTGGGAGTGGCTATAGATCCGGCTTACGAGACAAATGGATGGATCTACCTGTACTATGGCCTGGGCGGTGACAGGAATGTGAGTGAACTTGCCCGGTTTAGCTATCGGCATGGCGTATTGGATATGGCTTCGAAGAAAGTGCTGTTGGAAGTTATCACACAACGGACGTATTGTTGTCACTCTGCCGGTTACCTGACTTTCGATGCCAAAGGCCTGCTCTACCTTTCAATAGGTGATAACACCAACGCCGAAGAGATAGAAGGACATAACCCGACCGACGAGCGTCCCGGGCGGCAGCTATCTGACGGACAGGCGACTTCTGCAAATACGAACGATTTGAGGGGGAAAATTCTGCGTATTCGTCCGGAGGCTGACGGAAGCTATAGTATTCCGGATGGGAATCTTTTCCCGAAGGACGGATCGAAAGGACGACCGGAGATTTTTGTGATGGGGTGCCGCAATCCCTTCAGGATGTCGGTGGACCCCAAAACAGGTTATGTTTATTGGGGAGATGTGGGGCCGGATACGGAAATTCCTGCAGAAGAAGGTAAGTTAAGTTACGACGAAATCAACCAGGCCAGAGCACCAGGGTTTTTCGGCTATCCTTACTTTTTAGGAGCCAATGAAGCTTTCCCAAAGTATGATTTCGAAACCAAGAAGGAGGGGCCTGGGCAGGATCCGCTGCGTCCGGTGAATAATTCGCCTAATAACACAGGGATAAAAGATCTGCCCCCGGCGCAGCCCGCGTTTATCTGGTATGGAAAAGGTCCCTCAAGACGCTGGCCTTTGGTGGGAAGGGGAGGAGCCAGTGCGATGGCCGGCCCGGTTTATTACAGCGATCTTTATTCTGATGCTCCGTACCGGCTGCCGGACTATTATAACGGCAAACTTTTTATTTACGACTGGGTGAGAAAATGGATCATGGCCGTGACGATGGATGAGAAGGGTAATTACGTAAGTATGGAGCCATTTTTGCCTCAGCTTAATGTAGTAGCACCGACGGATATTCAGATTGCTAAAGACGGTGCGGTTTACATCCTGGCTTATGGTACCAATTGGTTCGCTAAAAATACGGATTCGGGCATCATCAGGGTAGAATACGCGGAGGGCAACCGGAGACCCGTGGCTATAGCAAAAGTAAGCAAGACAGTGGGCGCAGCTCCTATGAAAGTAAAACTTTCCGGGGGAGAATCGTATGATTTTGATCCCGGAGAAAAGCTAACCTTTCAGTGGACAATCGGCAAGGTTAAATTGAAAGGGCCGGAAGTGATCCATACTTTCACGAAGCCCGGCGTTTACGATGTATTGCTTACCGTCAAAGATCCCCATGGCATGGAAGGGACGACCACAACTCAGATACGGGTGGGAAATGAACCTCCGAAGGTGGAGATCAGGACGACAAATAACCGAAGCTTTTACTGGGATAAGGAGCAGTTGGCTTATCAGGTGATCATAACAGATAAAGAAGATAAGCCCGTTAGCAAGTCCCGTAGTAAGGTAGCATTCGACTACCTGCCTTTTGGCAAGGATCTGGCCAGTGTAATGTCTGCAGGAAATGGAGACCTGAAATTTGCGGAAACACGAAAGTACTACGAGACATTGGATTGCCGCGCCTGCCATTCAGTAGAAACGAAGTCCATAGGCCCTGCGCTCCGGGACATTTCCACCAGGTATGCAGGAGACAAAGGCGCAAAAGCCCTGCTGGCCAAAAAGATTATTGAG
Source organism: uncultured Cytophagales bacterium (assembly GCA_964488435.1). Lineage (GTDB taxonomy): Bacteria > Bacteroidota > Bacteroidia > Cytophagales > Spirosomataceae > JBEBSO01. The sequence goes on from CAZAVR010000137.1 coordinate 6,683, forward strand.
GGAGGAAGCGGAAGTTGGGGAACCTATCCGATGCCGCCGCATGCTGATCTGTCAGAGGGGAAGGCCGGGGAAATTGCCGAATATATACTGAGCCTGGCGGAGGAGAAAAAGTCACTTCCCCTGCAGGGTAAACTCATACTGGACCAGCATATAGGAAAGGGTACGGAAGGGGCTTATATATTACAGGCATCTTATATGGATGGGGGAACCGCTCACATGGCACCTTTGAAGGCGACGAGTTATCTTGTGCTCAGGGATCCGAAAATCGAGATGGAGGATTATTCCGAGGGAAATGTGGGGGTGACGATAGGGACATTGAATACAGGGCATGTAACTTATATTAGTAATATACGTAATGGAAGTTTTGCCAGGTATGACAGCATAGATGTTACAGGATTGGGAGCAGTGGGGCTGAGAGTCCAGGAACATGGTGCCGGAGGAACAGTCAGCGTGCATCTTAATAGTAAGACCGGGCCGGTGATAGGAAGCGTTAAAATACCGGGCGGAAGCCTGAAGGATTTAAAAACAGGGTGGAAGGAGATAGAGTTACCGTTGAAGGTACAAAGTGGAAAATACAATCTCTACTTTGTTTTCAGCAATCCAGAAGCTAATTACGGGCTTTTTCACATCGACCGGATGATTTTCAAACGCAGGAAACAGACAGGGGGGCTCCCCTTAAATTAACACAATAAATGATGAAAAAAATAGCTAAAGTTATGGTTGCCCTCGTATGGGTGATGTTGATGACGATTCGTGCGACCGAAGCGCAGCAAGGTAAAAAGGCTGCTTCTCTCAAGCTGAACAAGGAGGTTTTAAAGGATAAGATCAAAGGAGGATGGGCCGGTCAGACCATCGGAGTGACTTTCGGATGGCCTTCAGAATTTGTGTATCTGGGTACCTACATCCAGGACTACGAACAAATAAAATGGCATGACGATTACGTGAACGAAGCGATGCGTGTCTTTCCCGGTTTGTTTGACGATGTGTATATGGATCTTACTTTCGTCGAAGTTTTTGAGCGTTTAGGATTGCAGGCTCCGGCCGATTCTTTCGCTGTCGCCTATGCGAGTAAAAATTATGAGCTTTGGCACGCCAATCAGGCAGGCCGTTATAATATATTACATGGTTTGCGTCCGCCCCATTCCGGGCACTGGCTGAATAATCCGCATGCTGATGACATAGATTTTCAGATTGAAGCGGATTTTGCAGGTTTGATGAGCCCGGCCATGCCCAATACAGCTTCGGCTATTTCGGACCGTATCGGGCACATCATGAATTACGGTGACGGATGGTATGGAGGTGTTTTCGTAGCCAATATGTACGCACAGGCATTCAGAAGTAATGACGTAAAATTTGTTGTAAGTGAAGCTCTGAAAGCCATTCCTGCGCAAAGTAAGTTTTATCAATGTGTGGCTGACGTGATTCGCTGGCATAAGCAATACCCTTCCGACTGGAAAAGAACCTGGTTTGAAATCCAGAGAAAATGGTCTGAGGACATCGGTTGCCCGAACGGCGTATTTCATCCGCTTAATATTGATGCCAAATTAAATTCGGCTTATGTAGTGCTGGGTCTTCTGTATGGAAACGGCGATTTTACAAAAACCATGGAGATTTCGACGCGTGCGGGCCAGGATTCAGACTGCAATCCTTCTACGGCCGGAGGTGTGCTGGGAACGATGATGGGATACAGTAAGATTCCGGCTTACTGGCTTGACCCTCTTAAGAAAGCAGAGGGGAATCTTTTTAGCTATACATCGCTATCTTTGTCCGACGTGTATGAGATCGGTTTCAAACATGCGTTGCAAAATATACGTGCGCAGGGAGGGAAGACAGAGGGAGGTATGGTTGAGATACCTTTGGAGACGGTGAAGGCAGTTCGTATGGAGGAAAGCTTTGCAGGTCATTTCCCCCGGCACAAGAGGAAGATAGGTACGGTAAGTAACAAGGAAATTGTTTTTATATTTTCCGGGATTGGTTTTACATTGGGCGGGTACGCCCGGAAGACACGCAAAGATGCCCCGGATCTTCCGGTGAAAGCAGCCTTGTACATAGATGACAAGAAAGTGGAAGAGGCACTGATCCCCGTTTTGAATGCGCACAGAAGAACCGAACTTTTCTGGCGCTATCAATTGACGGAAGGAGAACATAAAGTGGAGATAAGAGTGCTTTCACCTCATCCGGATTATGAACTGGTAGCCAACGATTTGGTTGAATACGCCTCAAAACCTTATAAAATTCAATAAAAACAAACAAAAAAGTATCAAATGGATCGTCGTCAATTTATCCGGATTACATCACTTGCATCCGGCGCCGGGCTGCTGAGCCCTCAGATCAGTATAGGGCGCGAATGGAAAGGGGAAGCGGGAAAGAGGGTAGGTGTGATCGGACTGGACACCAGTCATAGCGAGGTGTTCACAAAGATGATAAACAAAGGCGGGGAGGGAATGAAGGGCTACCGGGTGACGGCAGCTTATCCGCACGGAAGTAATGACATCGCCTCGGCTTTGAAAATGAAGCCCGATATTACCAAAGCGGTGCAGGGCATGGGGGTGAAGCTTGTGGATTCAATTGAGGAATTGCTGAAGGAAGTGGACGTCGTGCTGCTGGAGTCAAATGATGGAAAAGTGCATCTTGAACAGGCTTTGCCTGTCTTCAAAGCGGGTAAGCGCGTGTTTATTGACAAACCCGTTGCTCCCTCTCTTGCTCAGGCAAAGGCTATATTTAAGGCATCTGCAGAGTTCAATACTCCTATGTTTACC
>CAZAVR010000138.1:0-9352 GCA_964488435.1 uncultured Cytophagales bacterium
AATATCAACAGGCTTTCGCGAAAAAACGACTTTCTGATTCAGCAGTTCAATCAGCTTACAGCTACCATAGAGAACCTTCGTGTTTCGCTGGTGAGAGAGGCTCCTCTGTTCACCACTATCGAGCCCATGAAACGGCCTCTTGACCATGTGCCCGATAATACCACAAGGTCTAAGATCGGACTAATCAGCGGATTCTTGTTCTCACTTTTGTTTGTATACCTGTTTGTCACTATCAAGGCCATCCGAGAAGAATTAAGCACAAAATAAAAGATGTCACACGTTGTAACCATTAAGGCAAAAGGAGGAGGGATAGACTATTGGAAAGAGCTGTGGCACAACCGGCAACTCCTTTGGATACTGTCAAAAAGGGATGTTTCCGTCAGATACAAGCAAACCTCCGTAGGAGTGGCCTGGAGCGTGATCCGGCCATTCATGACCATGCTTGTTATGGTATTTGCCTTCAGCGTAGTAGCCAAATTGCGCCCCGATCCCGGTGTACCCTATCCATTAATGGTACTGGGAGGTATCACGATCTGGACATTTTTCTCCAATACATTTTCACAAATAAGTAACAGCATTCTGATGAATGCCAACCTGGTTTCCAAAGTTTATTTTCCCAGGCTGATTATGCCGCTTAGTGCTGTAGCGGTAGGATTTATTGATTTTCTGATATCGTTTGCCTTATTCGTTATCCTATGCATTTACTACCAGTACTGGCCGACAGTAAATATAATTTTTCTTCCTTTTTTCATCTTGCTGACTCTTGTCTCTGCCATGGGATTCGGGTTATTTTTTGCTACGCTTAATGTTCGCTTCAGAGATATAGGACAACTGATCCCTTTTCTGATTCAGATAGGTTTTTATGTCTCCCCCATCGCCTGGAGCAGTACCATTAATAAGGACAAATCCTGGTATGCCTATTACTACATTGTGAATCCTATCGCAGGGTTAATTGAGGGTTTTAGATGGTGTACACTCGGTGACAAGGCTTTTTTCGACCCTACGAGCCTGTACTCCACAATAATCACCTCTTTTGTAGCTTTGTTATTTTCTATTATGTATTTTCGTAAAAAAGAAAATACGTTCGTAGACCACATCTGAATACCATTTGGTAGATTATGTCTGTAATTACCGCTGAAAATATCAGTAAAAAATATATAATTGACCATAAACGAGGAGGGGGTACCTTTCGTGATATGGTTGCCGAAACTGCCGAAAGATGGTTCTCAAAAAAAGCAAAGAACGCTGAATTTAAGGACAAAGAGGAGTTTTGGGCACTTAAAGATGTCAATTTTACAATTAATCATGGTGATCGCGTCGGCATCGTCGGCCATAATGGTGCAGGCAAATCTACTTTGCTTAAAATACTGAGCCGGATTACCGAACCCACTACAGGTGAGATCAACATACGTGGGCGTGTAGCCAGTCTTCTCGAAGTGGGAACCGGATTCCATCCCGAGCTTTCCGGAAGAGAAAACATATTTCTCAACGGCGCCATTCTGGGCATGTCTAAGGTGGAAATAAGAAAATCGTTTGATGCCATTGTTGATTTTGCGGGTATAGAGAAATTTCTGGATACTCCGGTTAAGCGTTACTCTTCAGGCATGTATGTACGTCTGGGGTTTGCTATTGCGGCTCACCTGGAGCCGGAAATCCTGATAGTAGATGAAGTACTGGCCGTAGGTGATGCGGATTTTCAGAAGAAGAGCCTTGGAAAAATGCGCGACGTATCCGAATCAGGAAGAACCATTATTTTTGTCAGTCATAATCTTACCGCTGTTCAGGCACTTTGTAATAAGGCCCTGTATTTTGAGAAAGGGCGTCTTGTAGAAAATGGTGACACCTCGCAGATTGTCTCTACCTATCTTAGCCGGGTATCGAAAAAGAATATGGAACAGAACTGGGATAATCCCTCCCAGGCACCCGGAAATGACAGAGTACGCGTAAAGAGTATTCGCCTTGTTCCGGAATTCCAGGATGACCTCGCACATATCGACATCAGGACACCCATGCTGGTTGAGTTTGAGTTCTGGAATATGATGGATTTTGCCAAACTCAATCTGAGTATGCACCTGTATTCTTTCACGGGAGAATGTATCTTCAATATAGGAACTCCTTCCGCGGGTTTTGGCAAAGGGTTGGTTTCCGGAACCTGCGAAATCCCGGGTCACTTCCTTAACGACGGAAGCTATGTCATTTCCATGATGATTGTCAAAGACACCAGTGAGGTGTTATACAGCATGGAAGAGGCCATCACCTTCGACGTGGAAGACTACCGGGAAGGTGTGACCTGGTATGGAAAATGGCCTGGCTATATCAGACCCAGGTTGAATTTCTTAATTTCTCAAACCGAATCAGTGGAGAATGATTAACGTGACCAAAAGTTTTCTGCCTGATAAGGAAGAATATAAAAAATACATTGATGAAATTTGGGAGCGGGGCCACCTTACAAACAACGGTCCTCTCGTTCAGCAACTCGAAAAGAATCTGAAAGAGTACCTGGGTGTCAACTACCTCTATTTTTGCGGAAATGGAACCATCGTATTACAGATAGCACTTAAGGCTTTGAAAATCAAAGGGGATGTACTTACCACTCCTTTTTCCTATTGTGCCACGGCGAATTCCATTATCTGGGAAAACTGCACGCCGGTATTCGTTGACATAGATCCCGTCACGCTGAATATCAACCCCGATTTATTAGAACAAGCCATCACACCAGCCACCACGGCGATCATGGCTACGCATGTCTATGGAAACCCTTGCGATGTGGAAGCCATAGAAAAAATTGCCCTCCGCAATAACCTGAAAGTCATATACGACGCAGCGCACGCTTTTGGCGTCGAGTATAAAGGCAAGTCCCTGTTTGCCTATGGCGACATCAGCACCTGCAGCTTCCATGCAACCAAAGTATTTCACTCCATCGAAGGCGGTGCGCTGATTAGTAACCGACCTGAGCTCGACGAAGAACTGAGCCTCTTGCGGGCCTTCGGACACCGTGGCGACGAAGAATATTACTTCGCTGGTATCAATGGAAAGAATTCAGAATTTCATGCCGCCATGGGGCTTTGTAATTTACCTCATGTAAAATCAATCATCGACGCGCGGAAAGAGATTTTTTCGCTGTACGACAGTCTGCTCGACTGGGCAGTTTTGGGCCGACCCAGGCGCCGGGATAACGTACTTTACAATTATGCTTATTACCCTGTTATTTTCCCTTCAGAATACGCCATGCTTAAAGTGAAGGAGACGCTTCTTGATAATGGAATAAACCCGAGGCGCTACTTTTATCCTTCGCTTAACACTTTGCCATTTATGCCTGTAAAGAATGCCTGCCCTGTTTCAGAGGGTATCGCGCCGCGCATACTGGCACTTCCACTTTATGCAGATTTGGCCAAAGAAGACATTCGCAGAATAAGTGGTATTGTCAATGCAGGTATTCGCATAGAAGCTTGATATTCTATTTCGGTTATGGATCTATTTCTCTGGATAAGTTTCATTGTTTTTACATTTTTTATTGGCTACACAGCCAGACATATTTCTGAGCCATCACTCACAGAATGGATTATCATCTGCTTCATATTGTTTGCCGGAAGTATCATCCCCACCGGATTTGTTCTTTCCGCTTTTGATCTCATCGCAAATGTCCGGGCCTGGATAATCGGAAACTTTATCGTCCTGGGCATCCATTATATCCTCTGGACCCGCCTGTTCCCGAAGCAGCCCGTCTCACTAAAGGAAATTTTCACCAACCGGCTGAGCACTTTCAACAGCTGGGTAAAGGATTTATCTCCTTATCTGAAATTCCTTTTCTTTTTCATGTTTGGTACACTCGCCGTCGTGGGTATTACCAACCTTCTGCTGGTGATATTTGCCGCTCCGAACGAATGGGACAGCATGACCGGCCACCTCAATCGCGCTGTACGCTATATTCAGCGTGGCACTATGGCTCATTTTGGTGGAACCAACTGGAATATGGACACTTATCCCAGAAGCGTAACGACTATCCAGATCTACAGCTATCTTGTCAGTGGCAAAATTGAAAACGCATTCAATCTCATTCACCATGCCTCCTACTGGATCAGTATAATCGCTGTTTTTGGTACCGCCCAACGTATAGGCCGAAGTTTATCAGCGAGTTTTTTCTGCGCACTGGCGTTCAGTATGTTTCTGGGCTTTCTGATGCAGGCGGTGACCACCGAAACTGACATCGTGCTTACGGCCTACCTCAGTTGCCTGATGTACCTGCTTTTTTCTTTTCATGCCAGCAAGAACGATCGTTACCTTTGGTTGGCCGGTCTGGTTTTTGGCATAGCGCTTGGCCATAAAATTACTTTTGTCCTGCTGGGCCCTTCTGTATTTTTCGTCATGCTTTATACCGTGTTCCTGGCTCCCGACCTGGCAACATTCTTCAGGAGATTTTACAAACTGGCTTTTGCTGTTTTATTGAGTATATGTATCTATGCGCTTCCCACGGGCTATGTAAGAAATATGCAGGTATTTGGTCACCCCATAGGCCCACCTACGGCATTAGCCCATCAATCCGTAGAGCGGGCAGGTACACTCTCAAACCTGTTTGAACAAGGAAGCCGTAACCTCGTCCGTTATTGCTATGATTTCGCCAACCTGGATGGCTTGCGAAATGCGCAATGGGGATTTGACCTGAATACCCGCATGCGCAAGCCGCTTGTCCTGCTTGAGGATAAGCTTCGAATGCGCCTTGACGAAGAAACCGATTTTTCAATACAACCTTTTGTCTTCCAGCGGCGTTTCGAGTTCTACAATGCCAACCCTTACTGGGGTGTTTTCGGATTCGCTCTGATTCTTCCGCTGGTGCTGCTGGTGTTTCTCAGGGTGATCCGCTCAAGGCCTCATTTTTATCTTTCCGTGGCCATCATTCTGCATTTTGTCACCCTTTCCTATTCCGCCGCATACGATCCGTTCAAAGGACGTTACTTTATTGAAACAGGTGTTTTTGGGGTATTATTCCTTCTTCTACTGTTTTCACACCACAGACTGACCATTCTGAAACCGCGACGCTGGGCCTGGAAAGGGTACATAGGGCTGATTACCGTTCTGGCGTGTATTTCTGCATTGATGGCGGTATTCCTGAACATCAGATGTCTGCCATTTGATGCTTACGGGTACACATCCGCATTCAAAGCAGACCGTATGAAATTCATGACCTTCGCAAGGCCGGATACCTATCCTGCTTATGCCAGGTTCGACTCGATAGTCCCGGCAGATGCCGTGGTTGCACTAGGTACCATCAATGACGACTTTGAATATCCCTTGTATGGTGCCCACCTGACAAGAAAGCTCATTTCTATTAATCCGTTCGAGCAAGGGGTTCAGCCTATTCCTAAAGAGGCGGACTACCTGTTTTTTGCTAAAAGTGTCATTGCTCCTCAGCCGGGTGACATCAGACTCGGAAGTGATACCACCAGGGCAGACATGATTGTCAAGGGAGAAGATTATTACCTAAGAAAATTAAAATAAAATGGTGCTGGGGATAATGCAACCTTATTTTCTACCCTATATCGGGTATCTTCAGCTTTTGAAAGCAGTCGATAAATTCGTTGTCTATGATGATGTCAACTTCATCATGCGTGGCTGGATCAACCGCAATAACATCCTGGTCAACGGAAAACCACACCTCTTCACCATTCCGCTGAAAGACGCAAGCCAGAACAAGCTCATTCGCGATGTCCGGATCTCTGCCGATGAACAATGGAAAAAAAAGTTACTCAAAACCATTTCCCAGTCCTATCAGAAGGCACCTTTTTACTCAACGGTATTTCCTTTGGTAGAAAAAATCACCTATTTTGAAACGGATAAAATTTCCGAACTGGCCGTAAATGCCCTGATAGCAATTAAAAACTATCTGGATATCCCGACGGAAATCGTATCCTCCTCCGCTGTCTACGGAAATTCTGATCTGAAGGCCCAGGAAAGAATACTCGATATTTGCAAACGGGAAAAAGCGGAGCGATATTTGAATCCATCGGGAGGAAAAGAGTTATATAGCAAAGAAAAATTTGATGCGCATGATATAGCCTTATTTTTCATTCAGAGTAAGCCGGTAATTTATACACAGTTTAGTAACGATTTTGTACCCTGGCTCTCGATTCTGGATGTACTGATGTTTAATGAGCCTCATACGGTTAATGACCTGCTGGATAAGTACGAACTGATTTAAAAGGATGGCCAAGGTAATTATTTTTGGAGTACTGGATACAGCAGAGCTTGCCCATTACTACCTGCAAAACGATTCAGAGCACGAGGTGGTCGCTTTCGCTATACATCGTGAATACATGGCAGACAAATCCTTCCGGGGACTGCCCCTTGTTGCTTTTGAAGAGGTAGACAAGATCTATCCTCCGGGCGAGTACTCCTTTTTCGCGCCCATGACCGGTCGGAATATGAACCGGAACAGAGAAAAAATATACAACGAGATCAAATCGCGCGGATACGAAATGATCTCTTATGTGAGCAGTAAAGCCACCGTTTTTGATCGCAGTATTATAGGAGATAATTGTTTCATTCTGGAAGACAATACCATACAGCCCTTCACCACCATCGGCAACAACGTAGTGCTCTGGAGCGGCAATCACATTGGTCATCACGGAAAAATAAAAGACCATGTCTTCTTCACCTCACACGTGGTGATGTCCGGGCATTGTGAAATCGAATCCTACAGTTTTTTCGGTGTTAACAGTACCATAAAAGATTATACTCCCATCGCACAGGGAACCCTTGTCGGAATGGCCGCAGCTATCGTGAAGGAAACCGAAGAATGGGGGATCTATGTCGGTAACCCCGCCAAACGCGTACCCGGGAAAATGAGTTATGAAGCTTACTAGCCGCTTCTGTTGGTCTGAAAATCTGGTACATGAAACCCAAAAAAATACTTTTCGTAAGTCACGACGCCAACAGAGCCGGAAGTCAGCTGTTGCTCCTGCAACTTCTTAAAATATTACGGAGTAAGGAAGTCCCGATGCATTTGCTGCTTCTGAAAGGGGGCGTTATAGAAGAGGAATTCCGGAAGGTTATCTCCGTTACCATCATGCCGCCTGAAACCCAGGTGGTTTTTTCCCCGTTCATCGACAGCTTTCTGAGCTGTTTCAATTTGCTTTCTTTCTTCTCACGACGTACTGCGGCTAAAAAAAGAGAATGGTTGCAAAAAGAACTGGAGAAGGAAAACATTGGACTCGTGTTCGTAAATTCCATCGCCAATGCCGGCGTCTACAAAAACGCCCTCCAGTTTATACATCATATTCCCCTGGTGCTATTTGCCCATGAACTTGAGATGTCCGCATCGCTCTATACCCGACGCGAAGACCTGGAATTTCTGATCAAAAAAACAGACCATCTTATCGCAGTCGCTCAGGCAGTAGCCGACTTCTATATCCATGAATTCAGGTTTCCTCTAACAGAGGTAAGTATTTTAACATTGATAGATCACGATGAAATCGACCTGAATTTCAAGAAAGTCCGAAAGCAATTGCTTACCGAAGAGTACGGCGTTCCCGAGGATGCGATAGTCGTTGGCGGGTGCGGAAATGCTGAATGGCGCAAGGGAAATGATGTGTTCAACTGGATTGCCCGCATCGTTATTGCCAAAACACATCCCCTTCCGGTATACTTTGTATGGGTAGGCGCCGGTCCTGAGCATGAAATATACAGTCTGCTTCAAAGCGACATCGCCCGTATGGGTTTGAGCGACAGAATCATCCTCATCCCACCTACCTCCAAGGCACTGAACTTCATTGGCAGGTTCGATATCATGCTGCTTTCTTCAAGGGAAGACCCCTATCCATTGGTCGTGATGGAAGCTGCACTGAACGAAACGCCAGTGGTATGTTTTGAAGATGCAGGCGGAGCTCCTGAACTTATAGAAAATGATGCAGGTGTGGTCGTTCCTTACATGGACATCCCGGCCGCTGCCGATGCAATCATTAAGCTTACCCTCGACCAGGTACAGCGTGCATCACTCGGACACACTGCGCGGCTAAAAGTGCTCGAACGGCACAAGACAGGCCTTAGTATAGAAAAAATAATGGCTGTAATCCAAAAGTATCTAACTTTGCCGCTTTCTGAAAAGTTATGATCAATGACGATAGCCTTTACCATCTGTTCTATTAACTATCTTGCTCAGGCACGGACATTACGAAACTCTCTTATTGCCACCAATCCCGATGTCCGTTTTTTTGTAGGACTGGTAGATAAACTGGACGGCGTCACATTTGACCACCTGCACGCTCCTGATTTTCCCCTGATCGAAATCCATAAAATAGGCATCGATGGTTTTGATGAAATGTGCAGCCGCTATAATATAACCGAACTTAATACCGCAGTTAAACCCTTCTATTTTACCTATTTCTGGAAACAATATCCCGAAGCCCGGAATGTTATTTACTTTGATCCGGATATTATTGTTTTTCAACCGCTTACAGCGCTGATCGAACGTCTCGATCAAAAAGAAGCAGTGCTCACCCCACATCTGCTCTCCCCGATAGAAGACCGGAAAACACCCAATTCGCTCCATCCGAACTGCTCATAAAAGTCAGGAGATAAAAGTAACCTGGCGTAGCCCTCTCGGTCTGCAAAGAAGGCGTCATCATACCTGTAGGTCTCAAAGCCATAGTAGTCCGTTTCCAACTTGCTTAGATCCGTATTGCCGGCCGTGATGAGTTGTATGGGAAAGGAACCCAGGAGATCGAAGCAACGGTCAAGAACGGCTGTTTCCTGTTCTGTAAAGCTGGTGGCGAATATGGGGATCACCACAGTAACAAGTTCTTTCATTCAGGTATACTGAGCTTCTTGATGAGATAATTGACCGGAGTTTTCAATAGTTTCCTCACGCGCTGATATCGGAGAATTTTTGGTTGCTTAATATAGGCACATGGAAAATCACGATAATATCCGTTTCCATTATCGATCAGGCTCTTCCGGTAGATTTCAAACAGATTTTTAAGGTCTGTTCTTTCTTTTAGTTCGTATCTGTCCTGATACTTTGAGAGCACTTCGGGCTTATAGGGGTCGTAGCCGCTATAGTGAAAGAAGATCAGGCTGAATGTGCCATTTACGTAGAATACGCCATCTTTTTCAGAGAATGTTCTTTCATGGAGGTTCCAGTAGGCGGCATTGTATCCGGGGTGTTTCTCAATAAAGGTACCGGGTACGAACACAGGTAAGAAGTTCATCCAGTTTTGGTCCACAAAAAGACCATGGCAAAGGTCGATTTTGCATTCGTACCGGAGTTTTTCTTCCCACCATTTTACAAAGGATATCATTTGCTCGCTCCTGCGCATGGCCACAAAGCCCAGATTATATACTCCTGTATTGAGATGAT
>CAZAVR010000139.1:0-9220 GCA_964488435.1 uncultured Cytophagales bacterium
ACATTGTGATGGCTGCAGAAACTGAAGAGCTCAGTATTGCTGCAGGGCTGCAGGACAGAGTGATCCAGTGTTATGAAGGATGTGTGTACATGGACTTTGACAAATCCATTATATCCAAACAATCTTTCGGTCGTTACGAACGCGTCGATCCGGCAGCTTTGCCCAGGCTCTATGTGGCTTACAATACCAATTTGAGTAAAGTGTCCGGCAAAATACACAGCGATGTAAAAGCCCGATTCGACCGCGGCGACCAGGATGTCATCGAAACGATGAGCAAAATTGCCGACCTCGCTAAGGAAGGTAGAGATGCCCTTCAAAACGGCAATCCCGACAAGTTGCATGACCTCATGAATCAAAATTTTGATCTGAGAAGAACCATCTATAATATCTCAGATACCAACCTGAGCCTGATCAATGCCGCACGGGAATGCGGGGCATCCGCAAAATTTGCCGGCTCAGGTGGCACGATCATCGGCACATATAAGGACGACGACATGTTGAACCGATTGTTCGTCGAACTCAAAAAATACAACACACGTGTGATTCGGCCTTATGTAGTATAGTAAACAGCCTTTTATCCAAATAGAATCCATTTCCCAATCATTATAGGATGCCCCCCTACCGGTGAGCTTTCTACGAAAAAAATAAAAACTATGATACGTAAAGCAGTCATACCTGCTGCCGGACTAGGCACTCGTTTTCTTCCTGCCACAAAGTCAATGCCCAAGGAAATGCTTCCTATTATCGACATTCCAACGATCCAGTACGTGGTACAGGAAGCCGTCGACTCCGGAATAGAGGATATCCTCATTATCTCCGGTAAAGGGAAAAGAGCCATAGAAGACCACTTCGACAGGAACTACGAACTTGAGGCAAGACTTGAAGAAAAAGAAGATCAAGCCTGGTTCACCGAAATGAGAAGGCTTTCAGATATGGCGAATGTTCACTTCGTAAGACAAAAGGAAGCGAATGGATTGGGAGACGCCATCTACTATGCGCGACACCATGTTGGAAACGAACCTTTCGCTGTGTTACTTGGAGATACGATTATGGATTCAGTGATTCCTGTCACGCAACAGCTCATGGACACCTACGAACAATTCGGAGGCTCTGTCATAGCGGTCGAACAAGTCCCTTCAGACAAAGTGAACAGGTACGGAATCGTAGGAGGAAACCACCTCAGTGATACCATTCTTGAACTTACCACACTCGTCGAGAAACCCGCCCTCGATGCCGCCCCTTCCAACTTCGCCATAGCGGGCAGATACATCCTGTCTCATGAAATTTTCAATGCTATAGAACAGACGCCGAAGGGAAAAAACAACGAAATTCAGTTAACAGATTCGATGCTTCTTTTACTAAAAAGGGAAAATATCTATTCACACCTTATCGAAGGGAAAAGACATGATATCGGCAACAAGCTCGACTTTCTGAAGACAACCGTCGAATTCGCACTCAAACGCAAAGAGTTCGCAGCACCATTTCGTAAATTCCTGATTGAAATTCTGGAAAACTAACCACATAAAACAAAGGAATATAATACGGGGCTTTTATAGCCAAAACCTGGAAATGATATGGTCATCAGCATTATAGGTATCGGTCTCCTGGGCGGCTCTTTTGCCCTGGCACTACGGGAGAAATACCCCAATATCACATTTTTGGGTGTAGACACTTCAGCCGTAAATCAGAAAATAGCCCTTGCCAAAATGCTGGTAGATGAAATCGTCCCCCTCGACGAAGCACTGCGCCGGGCTGAACTGAACGTTCTCTCAACACCCGTTGACACGATTGTCAACCTCTTGCCTGCCCTGTTAGATAATATCCCCGCCGGCAAAACCATCCTCGATCTCGGCTCTACGAAGGAAATGATTTGCAAGGTGGCAGACGCCCATCCGAGACGGGATCAGTTTGTGGCCGTGCATCCTATGGCCGGAACAGAAAACTCGGGCCCCGGAGCAGCCTTTTCTCAACTCCTGCCCGACAGAAACGTCATCATTTGTGATCGCGAAAAGAGTGCTCCGGATTCCCTCGCACTTGTCGAGGCATTTCTGAAAGACATAGGAATGAAAATACACTACATGTCTCCCGCTGAGCATGATTTGCATCTGGCCTATGTATCACACCTGAGCCATATCAGTTCATTTGCACTGGGCCTTACCGTCCTGGAAAAAGAAAAAGATGAGCGGGCTATTTTCAGAATGGCCAGTACGGGTTTCTCTTCTACTGTACGACTTGCCAAAAGTTCTCCACAAATGTGGGCTCCGATTTTTGAGCAAAACAAATCGAACGTCTCCAAAGCCCTGAACGACTATATCCAGTTTCTACAGGAATTCAAAGCTGCTATTGACAATGACGACCTCCAAAGCAGCCTTGATTTTATGTCGCGTGCCAATGAAATCAGACGCGTACTTTCAGGCCACGAGAAAATGTAGATCATGTCAAAAAAAAAGAAGTTCTACGTGATATGGAGTGGTCGCCAAACCGGGATTTTTACGGAGTGGAAAGATTGTGAAGAACACATCAAGGGGTTCGAAGGTGCGCAATATAAATCGTTTGACTCCCTGGCGGAAGCCGAAGAAGCAGCCAGGGGCGGTTACTGGAGTTATGTAACTAAAAAAGACCAGCCCAAGCCGCTTTCGGCAGCAGCGAAAGCCAAAGTAGGGCAGCCTATTAAAGATAGTATCGCAGTAGACGCAGCCTGGAATACGGCTTCCGGTGATATGGAGTACCAGGGAGTATACTACAAAACCGGGCAAAAAATCTTCCTGCAGGGTCCATTTCCCAATGGAACCAATAACATAGGAGAGTTCCTGGCTATCGTCCATGGACTTGCCTATCTTCAGAAACACAAGAGTGATCTACCCATCTATTCCGACTCCCGAACGGCCATCAGCTGGGTAAAAAAAAAGCGGGCAAATACCAAACTGGAATTAACACCCAAAAACAAAATTCTGTTTGAACTTATAAGAAGAGCTGAGAGCTGGCTCGCAACGAATACTTACAAGAATGCAATTCTGAAATGGGAAACGGAGTATTGGGGCGAAAACCCTGCGGATTTCGGACGAAAGTAGCTCCCCCCGTTAGCCCCAAATATTCCCCATGCTCTATAAAGAAAAATAGTCTGCCGTATCACGGCAGACTATTCTGTGTAAACCCTCCTCTATCTGTGATTATAGTTTATTCGCAAATGCACAAATGTAGATTTTGTACGAAAGGAATAAATCACAAGAATATAAAGTTAAAATAATCGTGCCAGCAAGCGAAGACCCATTTCCCGGCCAAGTCTGTACCCGGGAAACACCGCACTGTCCCTTGGCTCGTATCCCACGGAAATTTACCAGAAAATACCAAATAGCAGGTCGCCATTGTAAGTGCTCTGTGAAGACACGGAGTACAGAGAAAGAAATACAATAAAGGAAAAAACTGCGCTATCAGTTTAAAATAGCAGGCCTTACGCTGATTACCCGCCAAATCCATGCATCTGTGGCGAACAAAACGATTGCCCCGGGGCCAAATAAAAATAGCCTACCGCACAACGATAGGCTATTCCGTGTAAACCCTCCTCTATCTGTGATTAAGTTTATTCGCAATGCACAAATGTAGATTTTGTACGCTAAGGAATAAATCACAAAATAATAATGTTAAAATAATCGTGCCAACCGACGAAGATTAATCTGCACACGAGATGTACAGGTCATTAAACCTCAAATCTGTGTATTCGTAGCTGAAAAAGGTGGTAGACCAGGGACAAATAAAAATAGTCTACCGCATGACAGTAGACTATTCCACGTAAACCCTCCTCTATCTGTGATTAAGATTATTCAGCGTACAAAATGTAGATCTCGTAACTACAGAATAAATCACAGAAAAGTTTAACAAAAATAGTTGTGCCAAATCAATATTCCAAAGCAAAAACCAAAATAAATGGACTGATTCGCAGCATTTTAATAAAAAAAGAGTAAAACCGGGATAAAGGTGGAATATTTCTCCCCAATATGCGCATACTTCCATTCCACACAGTTAAGGTTTTACCATATCAATGTGTTCGATACCATCCTCAAAATACATTTCGCTGGTTTGTTCGAAACCGAATGACTCATAAAACTTTTTGAGATAAAGCTGTGCTCCAATCCTTATATCTACTTTACCATAAAGATCATAAACAGACACGATCGACTTCAAAATAAGGATTTTACCAATTCCGCCGAATCTGGCTTCCTTAGCTGTAACCACTCTCCCGATAGAAGCCTCCGGATAACTGACACCTGGAGGAACAATCCGCGTATAGGCAAAAAGAGCTTCACCATACCTCGCCATAAGATGATAACAGGAGGGATCTTTGCCATCTATATCGGCAAAAACACATTGCTGCTCCATAACAAACACCTCGCTTCGCAGACGAAGAATCTCATAAAGTTCGCCGGGCGTTAACTCATTAAAAGATTTCAGGCTCCATGTAAGGTTC
This sequence comes from uncultured Cytophagales bacterium, assembly GCA_964488435.1. Lineage (GTDB taxonomy): Bacteria > Bacteroidota > Bacteroidia > Cytophagales > Spirosomataceae > JBEBSO01. The sequence goes on from CAZAVR010000139.1 coordinate 4,466, forward strand.
ATTCGGAAATATTTTTCAGTAAAAACTCAACAGAGACAGTCCCCCTGTCCGTCCGAAACCAAAGAACGGTCTCCTCAAACCATAGAGTTTACGCCTCGTAAACGACCCGTAAACACCTCATTACAAATACATTAAACCAATAAAGCCTCAAACAAACAGCTTTCATTTATTCTTCCTGAGAAAGAAAAAGGGACGGGGTTCAAAATATAGTACGCAAATCACAGGTAAAATGTCGCGTTCTTTTTTAGTTTGATTTGTACTTTTGCAAAAAAAGCCGTCTCTGGTTACGGCAATGAATCTTATTTCTCAAAACAGTAATCCGGATATATTATGGGAAGAGCTTTTGAATATAGAAAAGCAAGAAAATTCAAACGCTGGGGCCAAATGGCAAAAACCTTTACGAGGATAGGTAAAGATATCGTATTGGCAGTTAAAAACGGCACATCTGACCCTTCTACAAATTCTCGGTTACGGGCGTTACTTCAAAACGCACGTGCGGCCAACATGCCCAAGGAAAATGTTGAAAGAGCTATAAAAAGGGCGACATCCAAAGACCAGGACGACTACAAAGAAATTGTATATGAGGGCTACGGACCACATGGTATTGCCATTCTTGTGGAAAGTACAACGGACAATCCGACGCGTACTGTCGCCAATGTGAGGAGTTATTTCAACAAATTGGGGGGAAGCCTGGGTACCACCGGGATGCTTGACTTTATTTTCGAGCGGAAATCTATATTCAAAGTTACCAACAATGGAAAAGACATAGAAGAACTAGAGCTGGAACTGATAGATCTCGGTGGTGATGAGGTATTTCTGGATGAGGAACAAAACCTCATTAATATCTATGGCGAATTCACCTCTTTTGGTAATATTCAGCATTACCTGGAAGAAAATGGCTTTGAAATTATTGAAGCGGACTTTGAACGTATTCCTAACGACACCAAAAATCTCGACGAAAGCCAAACTGCCGAAGTCGAAAAACTAGTAGAAAGAATCGAAGAAGACGACGATGTCCAACGCGTATATCACAATATGGCCTGACGGATCATCTCCGCGATTACTTCATAAGCAAAGGAGGCTGCCTCTTCATGAGACAGCCTCCTTTGCTTATGAAAAAACGAATCAAGCTTCCTTTTAGCGGTTAGTCCTTCACCTCCTCGTAGTCTACATACTCTCCTCCTCTGAAACGCCTCTCATCTCCTCCAGGCGGTGTATAGTCTACCTGTACGCCACTTTTTGACGGTCCCGCCTTAGCCTTTTCGTATTTCTTTTGCTCCTTAACCAGCTGCCTTCCGACAAGAAGGTGGAAAAGAAACCTCCTGAAAACAGGAACCATTATCGTAAGAAAAATAATGATCAGAAAAATATTAAATAAAATCTTCATACGCTTTGAACAACTTCTTTATTAGATTCTTCAACTTCCAATACGAATATAACGAAAAAAAGAACCGTAACTTTCCCGTATAATGAAAAAAGGTCTGATTTATGTTTAAACGGGATTCCTCCTCCATGACCGCCCCCACCCTTTAATTTCACGGCATAATTACCAGCTTTTTAGTGCCATATACATCCAGTATGGCCGTTGCCACCGGCTTGGCTGTTATATTATGGTCTTCGTCAGGATAAATATCAAAAGAATTCGGAACATTCATCGACTGAAGTTTGGCCACAAGTAACCTGCCCTGTTGATGAATGGTGCGGTCGTCTTTACCTCCATAAATCACAACCGTCGGCGGCACACGGGGATTTGCCAGATACAACGGGCTGGCATTTTTAAATACCTCAAGGGAGTCCCCATATTTCTCACCAATAAGATTTTCCACATTTCTGCGCAGGGTACTATCCATAAAAAGACGCTCCGACAATTCCGTGTAGGCCGATATCCCCACCACAGCACTTATATCTCTGTTCTTTCTGGCGTAGGTATAAAGCAATGCGAGATGCCCTCCCGCACTAACCCCACTCAAAACTATGCTTTTTCTTATGTTATAATCCTCAGCGTTCCTCAATACAAAATGAACACATGAGTCGATATCATCCAGCTGCTTGGTCACCAGCCTTATCTTTCCCGGCCCCGGTACCAGCCGGTAATTCATGTTCACAATGGCCAGGTTCTTTTTTGCAGACAACAGCGAATCTACAGTAGGGGTCATCCATGACTTGTCCCCGTAATACCAGGCCCCTCCATGAATAATGAAAACAATTTCGGAGGGATTACCATTTTCCGATTCAGGCAAATAAAGGTCGAATGTCTGCAGCGCTTCTTTGCCGTATTTCACATTCTTCTGGACCTTGTAGGAGGTCACAATATCATTGATATGGCTCTGAGGAGGCGAGATTTTTTCATCAATCCAGTTACACCCCGATAAGCCTCCCGCTGCCATGAGTATCCAGGCAAAACGTGCGAGACACACATTATCCCAATATTTTTTATAATGAATGAAAAGAACAGCTGAATGAATAAACATATTTTCCACAGTATTATCGTATCTCCAGACAAGTCCCTAAAACGATGACTCATCAGATCTTTATAAAAATCTTTTTCTTAAACATCCACACCAGAACCGCAATTTCTATGGCCAGAATTAAACCGCCACTTACCAGACTCGCATAAGCTGCACCCAGGATTTCAGGATATGAAGCGCCAAGATGTGTCTTCAGCGACGATGAAATAAAGCCCGCGAAACCATCGGCAAGCACATAGGCCGCTATAGAATTGGCTCCGATTACAAATAAAAGGTAAAAACCCCTATTTATTGACAAAACATCTATGAGGTAATAGAAAATAGCCAGGAAACAAAAACACCATGCCCCGCTGTAAAGAACCCAGGAAGGCGTCCATATTCGCTTAACAATCGGGCAGATACCAGACAGGGAAACAGCCATAGCCGCGATAAACAGCCCGAGTCCCCACCACAGTAATTTCTTCATAAGTACGCCAGGTTCCGTCTGATGGTAGTTACGGAGCAATTGCCCGGCGATCAAACCGAGTATCATGGTAGCCAGTGTCGGTATAAAACTAAGCGTTACATAGCCCCCCCTGTTGAACAAGAAGTGTTCCTCTCGCGGAAACAGGTTAAGAAACCATCTGTCAAAAGCCCAGGCGGGGTGGACATTCTTGTTCCAATGCCCTTCAAACCCAGTCAGAAAATGGTTCCAGTCAGGTGTTATTCCTGTCTGGCTCCAATCAAAATCGCTTCCTGGCAGAGGATACAGGGCAAACAGCAGCCAGTAACCAAGCAGGATCCCGGCAAGTACACCTAGCCTCATCCGTATCCCTGCAAAACCCAACGCAAAAAGAAATGGATAGCCAAGCCCTATTTGAGTAAGCGTATCCTCAAATGTAAAATTCGTCTGATCACGATGCATCGACCTTAAAAAAATACCCAAAAGAATCAATATCAGGGATCTCTTCAAAGTATGCCCCCACATGGCTGCACTACTCTGGCCTTTCATAGATCTGGACGCCATAGAAAACGGAAGCGCTACACCTACAAGAAAAGAAAATGAGGGCTGGATGAGGTCGTGCAGGGTCCCACCCACCCACGGCACGTGTGTCTGGTTCCAACTCAGCAATGCCCAAAACAAGCTATCCGGTAGCGCCTCGGAGACTTTCCCCAAACGCAGGATTTCGCTCATCATCAGCAACATCACAAAACCTCTGTAAGCATCAACAGAAATAATTCTTTGCGGAGTGTTCATCATTGATTTTATTAATTCCTTTTTGTTTTCGTTTATTAAAACTGTAAAGCAATCTGACTACCTGTTTATACCATTCCTCAGGTAGAGACCATGAGATTACATCCCCGTATATCTGAATGATCAAATCTGCCTATCACATGAAACCGCTCCGCTGTCGGCCCGAATGAACCCAGATCCTGTGTCTCTACAAAAGCACACGAATCAAGATTTCCCAAGTCTACCACGTTGATCCCCCCTCTGAAAGCGTCATTTCTATGCTCATGTATTTCAAAAGGATCATTCGGATCTCTCAACAATACTTTCATGGTATCGATAGTAAGAAACTCTCCATCCGACAGGGAATAGGCCTGTGAAATGAGCTCAGTCATGCCGTATTCCGACATCACGTTTTTGACGCCCAGTCTGCTGCGAAGTATATCGTGCACTTCTTCTCTGAGCATTTCGGTACGCCGGCCCTTCATACCGCCCGTCTCCATAATATGAAAATCTCCCCATCCCCGCAGGAATGAAAAATCATGTCCGCTCTCCGCCCAGTCCAGCAAAGCAAAAGTAACCCCCAATACGAGCACCTTTCTCCCGTCCCTTCTCTCTGCAATTGCCCGGAGCGCGGAAGTCATCTCCTCATGGTTATGAAGGTAAAAACCCGAAAAAGGTGAGCATGTCTCTTCAATAAAATGCTTGACCATATACACGAGCGAAGAATTATTTCGTTCCAGATAGGACGGCAATAAAGCGAGAATATGAAAATGGGCAAGGCTGCCGAAATGGCGCTGAAAGATACGGGTACTAATGTCTTTGTATAGGCCCTCATCATACAATCCGTGCCTGCCGGGTAGCTGGCCTGTGGTTCCACTGCTTTCAAAAACGACCTCCGGAAGCTGGGTATGCCCTGTTCGGATGGAATGACTTTTAAATAGCTGCACGGGAAGGAAGGGTATTTCCGTCAATCGTTGCGGGCGCAGGGGATCAGTCCCCAGTAAAGAAATAAAGGAACGATAAACTGAATTATGAGCAGCCTGGTATCTGAATACCTCCATAGCCACTTCGTCG
>CAZAVR010000140.1:0-9178 GCA_964488435.1 uncultured Cytophagales bacterium
CAAGGATAAACTATGCTAATATCCTGCATTTTTTTGGTATCAGAGGAAGAGAATTAGTAGCTTTGGGCGTTATTCATCGGCTTAAACGTTATAAAACACCATATGAATTTTGGGTTATCTCAGTTGCCATTCCGATCATCTAAGCCAAGAGATAACGGATTGACAATGGTTATGGATAAGGGGCTAAGTATACGTCAGGTAGAAGATATGATCTCTGCGGGAGAGTCCTTTATAGATATTGTCAAAATCGGATGGGCTGTTTCTCATATCACCTCAAATCTTGATGAAAAGCTTGCAGTTTACCGCAGCGCAAACATCCCGGTGTATTTCGGAGGAACATTGTTTGAAGCATTTGTGGTCAGAGACCAGTTTGATGATTACCGCAGGCTGCTGGATCGGTACAACCTCGGGCATGCCGAAGTATCGGACGGTTCCATTGATATGCCGCACGACGTAAAATGTGAGTACATCCGGATACTCTCCGGCCAGGTTACTGTGCTCTCTGAAGTGGGCTCTAAAGACGAAGAGAAAATCATCCCTCCCTATAAATGGATTGAGCTGATCAACGCCGAATTGGATGCGGGATCGTGGAAAGTCATTGGCGAAGCACGGGAAGCGGGTAACGTAGGCTTATTCAGATCAAGCGGGGAAGTCAGGCAGGGATTGGTGGAAGAAATACTAAGTAAAGTCCCCGCGGAAAAACTACTTTGGGAAGCTCCCTTAAAAGCACAACAGGTATGGTTTGTCAAATTACTTGGTGCAGAGGTGAACCTTGGGAACATTGCTCCTGAAGAAGTTATACCGCTCGAAACCATACGCCTCGGATTAAGAGGAGACACTTTTTATCATTTTCTAAATTTAAAAACAAAGCAAAAATGGAAATTATCACCCAGATAATTGATTTCTTTCTACACCTCGACAAGCATCTCGCCGAAATTATCAAAGAGTACGGCACACTTACCTACCTGATCCTCTTCATGATTGTCTTTATGGAAACAGGCCTGGTCTTCATGCCGCTTCTTCCCGGCGACTCTTTGCTATTTGCAACAGGTGCGCTGGCCGCAGCTACAGGAGCTTTGAATGTCTGGCTGGTGATCGTGCTGCTCATTATAGCCGCGTTGCTGGGCGATAACGTAAACTATTTTGTCGGTAAATTCCTCGGAGAAAAGATAAAAAGCAGGGAACGCATTCTCTTTTTCAAACGCGAGTACCTGGAAAAAACGGAAGAGTTCTACGCGAAACATGGTGGAAGAACCGTCATCATGGCGCGTTTTATCCCTATCGTAAGAACTGTAGCGCCTTTCGTAGCAGGTGCAGGTAGCATGAAATATCCCACCTACATCATGTTCTGCATCATCGGAGCCTTCCTGTGGGTACCTTCGCTGACCTTGTTAGGATACTTTTTTGGTAATATGGATTTCGTTAAGAACAATTTCGAAATCGTAGTATTCGGTATTATTGGCTTGTCTATCCTACCGATGGTATGGGAATACGTAAAGGTTAAATTCCTTAAGCCAAAAACAACAGTCTGACTTATCATTTACTTGTGATCGGCGTACCCCGTGTACCCGGTCACAGGCTTCTGATTACCTCCCCTACACCAAACAGCAGCACAAAAAAAAGCGTGGACATGGCCATCTGCTTCAGGTAGGGATCCAGCTCCGCGGGCGTCTTACCGGCAGCCACCGCCAGACCGTTCCTTATAAAAAAAGGAAAACTCAGTAGAAAAAGCAGCTGGCTGTAATCCCGTAAATTCAAAAGTGTATATACGACCATTGTTATCATTCCTGTCCCAAGCAGAAACCAATGATACTTTATCGCCCTGGCCTTTCCCAACCGTACGGGTATCGAGTTTTTGCCTGTGATACGATCAGAATCTATATCCCGGATATTGTTGACGTTCAGGACGCCCACCGCAAATAATCCGCAACTCGTTGCAGGCAATATATAGGTCCAGTCCCACTGATGGGTATGCAGGTAATTGCTTCCTAACACACCGACCCAACCAAAGAAAACAAGTACGGAAAGATCCCCCAACCCGACGTATCCATACGGACGCTTACCCGCAGTATACGTTATCGCTGCGGCTATACATGCCAGCCCAATACCGAGAAAAACCCAGAACACACCGGCAGGCGCATCTTTCAATGCCGTTATGATCAACCATATACCTCCGGTCAGTGACAGCAACGAAAACAAAACTATGGCTCGTAGCATAGCCTGCGCACTGATCTCTCCCGACTGCACTGCCCTGCTGGGTCCCTGTCTGAGTTCGGTATCTTTACCATTGACTGCATCTCCGTAGTCATTTGCAAAGTTGGAAAGTACCTGCAAAAAAATGGTAGTCAACACGCTCAGTAATGCGACAGTTACGTTGACCCCTCCGGCAGAAAATGCCAGAAAAGTTCCCATCAGAATGCACGATAGCGCCAGTGGAAGCGTCCGGGGCCGCGCAGCGGCAATCCATGATTTCATCAGTTTTTTATTGTATCTAAAGTGTCATAAGGCCGTCATCTGACTTCCATATCCTGAAATGGCCGGAAGAGATCAGACAAACGCCCTGCTAATATCTAAAAAAACCCTCAGGAATCCCTCAGGGTTTTGATTGGCTCAATTTTGAGAAAAACATCGTTGAAAATGCACCTCAGTTAGTTAAATTCCTACCGCCTTTTTGAATTCCGGATTAGCAGGTTTGATTTTAGAGGCAAAAAAATGTGTCAGCTCCCCTTTCTCATTGACGACATATTTACAGAAGTTCCAGGTCGGCTCTTTATCATTCCATCCGTTCAGGGATTTGTCGCTTAACCATTTGTACAGCGGGTGCTTGTTCTCTCCTACTACCTCCATCTTGTCAAACATAGGGAAAGAGACCCCAAAGGTAGTCCTGCAAAAAGTGGCTATTTCTTCATTGGTTCCCGGTTCCTGTCCACCGAAATTGTTGGACGGAAAACCCAATACCACTACTTTTTTACCGTATTGTTTATAAAATTCTTCCCAATCGGCATATTGCTCCGTATACCCGCACTTGGATGCAACATTGAGTATCACTACTTTCTTCCCCTTGTATTTCTTGAGGTCAACGACCTTTCCGCCGGTAAGCTCTTTGACTTTAAAGTCATACAAAGATGCTTTGGCCGCAATCTCAACTCCTTCCGGCCTGATATTAATTTCTGATTTATCAGCAAACAAACCGGTGATCAGTGAACCCAGCATAATTAAAATTGATTTAGCGTATACCATAATTAAGAATCATATAAGTGTTAGTCCGATTACTATCACATTCTTTCGGGAACCTCTATACTTAATAACCCCAATCCATGTTTTATAGTTTCCACCACGGCGGAAGAAAGCGCCACCCTCAGGCTTACCGCTTCAGGATTGGGATCGGCAAAAATCGAAACTTCGGCATAAAACTGGTTATACACCTTCGCCAATTCAAAAGCATACAAGGAAATGAGCGAAGGAGCATACTCAGCCGCTGCTGCCTTCACCCTGGAAGGATATTGGCTTAAAAAGAAAATCAACTCCTTCTCCGCATCATGCAGCATGTAACCCGCGCCCGGCAATACGGCCGGGATCCCTGATTGTTCGGCTTTACGCATGATCGCCCTGATACGCGCATACGTGTACTGAACAAAAGGCCCGGTATGACCCTGAAAGTCTATCGACTCCTCCGGATTGAACAACATCCTTTTCTTAGGATCCACCTTCAGCAAAAAGTATTTCAGCGCGCCCAATGCCAGTATACGGTACAAATTCCGGGCTTCATCGCTTTCAAAATCCTGTATTTTACCGAGCTCCCGCGTACGGTTTTCTGCGGTCTGTGTCATCTCATCGATCAGATCATCGGCGTCAACCACTGTTCCTTCTCTTGATTTCATTTTACCGGAAGGTAAGTCTACCATGCCATAACTCAAATGGAAACAACCGTCGGCATAAGGCTTACCCATTCTTTTCAGAATAGCGAACAATACGTTGAAATGATAATCCTGCTCATTACCCACCACCCATATCATCCTGTCGGACGCATAATCTCTGAACTTCAGATCGGTCGTACCAAGATCCTGGGTAATGTATACCGAAGTGCCATCTCCCCTGAGTACGAGCTTATGATCCAGACCTTCATCGGTGAGGTCTATCCACACAGAGTTATCCTCCTTCTTATAAAATATGCCTTTGGAAAGGCCCTCGTCTATAATATCCTTTCCGAGTATGTAAGTATCTGATTCGTAATAGGTTTTATCAAACGACACATTGATTTTCCGGTACGTCTCATTGAATCCGTCATAAACCCAACCGTTCATACGTGCCCAGAGAGCGATCGTCTCGGGATCCTGCTGCTCCCATTTTACCAACAGACGCTGTGCCTCCAGCATCCAGGGTGCTTTTTTGGCTGCCTCCTCCTCGCCCATTCCACCGGCTATCAGCTCGCTGATCTGTTTTTTGTATTCCTTATCAAACTCCACATAATACTTACCGGCCAGTTTATCTCCCTTCATTCCGGAAGATTCCGGAGTTTCTCCGTTTCCCAGCACGCTGTAGGCCAGCATCGATTTGCATATATGAATCCCACGGTCATTGACCAGGCATGCCTCGACTACTTCGTATCCGTTTGCTTTCAGAATCCGGGATATGGAATCCCCCAGAAAATTATTACGCAAGTGGCCCAGGTGAAGCGGCTTGTTGGTATTGGGGGACGAAAATTCCACCATTACTTTCTCACCATTGGCGGGAAATGTCCCATACTGTTCCTCAGCAACGATTCCACGCAATACCTCCAGCCAGGCACTGTCTTTCAGGCTGATATTCAGAAACCCCTGCACCACGTTGAATCCTGAAACCACAGGCGAGTTTTCCTGAAGCCAGGCACCTATAATTTGTGCTATCTCTGCCGGAGCCTTTCGCAAAGGCTTGGTGAGCGGAAACGTAACAAAAGTATAAAAACCCTCAAATTCTTTTTTAGTCGGCTGAAGCACGATCTCTTCCAATTGAGTTTGAAAGCACTCAGTGACGGCCTCTCCTATATTTTTAATCAGTATATTTTCCAGATTCATCAATCGACTTTTAACTTGTGAAAGTGCAAAAATAGGCAATAAGTGATTCTTTTTTTTCAAATATTATCAAAGAAACCCGTCTGTTGGTAAATTAGATTTCATTATATTTCGGTTAATCCCCGTTATATATACATGATGTCGCTTTCTAAATATACGAGTTTAATACTGTGGTTCTGTGTCATCGGGGCTCCCTTCTGCGCGTTTTCACAACTTGAAAAGGTGCAGCGGGCAGAATTTCCGATCAACCTGATCGACAATCCCGATTTTGAAGTTTATCCCCTGGCTGAAGATGGTGCACTTGTCCTGGTGCGGAACAATGGGTTTGGCGTCGGAAAAGAAGAAAGCTGGCAGTTTGTCAAATACGACACTACGCTTGCCCCTATCTGGACCCAGACTTTCAAACTGGATTACAAGTATACGACGCTGATGACGTATCACAGCGCGCACGATGCCTATTGGCTTTTCAGAGAAAGTGATACGGAGCATTACCTCTTCCTTCGCCTGAGCCTGGAAACCGGTGATCTCGACCTTCAGAAAGGTGATCTTCTCCAGAATGTGAATGTGCGGGATTTTAAAGTAATAGGGAGTAAAGCCCTGGTGGCAGGATATCATAGAGAAAGACCCATTGTCATGGTGCATTCGTTCTTCGATCAAACTACACGTGTATTGCCCAATCTCTATGACAAAAACACCGAGCTTCACAACGTAGAAATAAACGAAGCCAACGGCAATATCAATGTGATCACCTATGCCTACCGAAACAAAAACTGCCATTTCCAGGTCAAAACATACAACTATGACGGGAAATTATTGAAGACCTCTTCGCTCAGCAATGTCAAAAACAGCCTGATTTCCGGTCAGATCGTACGACTTGACGACGAGCTTTCCTATCTCATAGGCAATTATTCCGTCGGATGTACGCAGTACTCCCAGGGGCTTTATGTATCGAAAATTGAAGATTACGAACCCGTAGAACCGGAATACATAGAGTTCTCTGAGTTTAAGAATTTATTCAACTACATGTCGCCCAAAAGAAAGGCCCGTACCCTGGAAAAAATCGACCGTCGAAAATCCCGCGGCAAAGAAAACCGCTTCAGATACAGACTGCTGGTGCATAACCTCATACAGACAGAAGATGAAATCATTCTGCTGGCGGAGATATACTACCCCAATTATAAAAACAACACAGTCAACACCTACCAGGCACAACCAGGATTCAACCGGAATTATAACTACAGCCAGCGCGTGCAGCAGGGCTATCAATACACGCATGCCATCGTATGTGGTTTCGACAAAAACGGAAATTACAAATGGGACAACAGCATCGCTATCAAAGACCTCCGAAGCAATGAGCTCCAGGAAATGGTACAGCTAACAAGTGTGGATGACTATTTCGTACTGGCCTATCCTCACGAAGGCAACATACATACGGAAGTAATCAGGCGGGAAAAGGTCGTCGTAGAGACCAAAAAGTATGAGATAGAACCTAAGGCAAAAAACCTTTTCGGCGGAGACAACTCGGTTCTTTCCGCATGGTACGGAAACAGTTTCCTTTCTTATGGCCGGCAGAAAGCCAACAACTCCAGGCTGAGCACAAACGAAGTATTCTACCTGAGTAAATTAAAATACAACCTCGAAGAGATCAAAGTTGCAGGTTTGACCGGACAATGAGTGTTCCGGCCAAACCGACAATCATTATCTTGTAAGTTTGATAGTAACCAAACCTGTGAAAGACAATTCTACTTCATTACAGGTGTTCTTCAATACTGTGAGAGGTATAGGCACTACATTGGCGTCAGCGTCCGTTCCGGATACATTTACTACGTTGGCACTGGCTGCCCATTTGAAATTGCTCAATGGCTTCATCGCAATGGCACTTGCAAGCGCAGTAAACCCACCCGACATGGTACCGTTAGCTTCAAACTTCACATCTACAGGTCCGCCCGTCTGTAAACCGGAATAATTGGCCGTCCAGGAACCCACCAGATTCTGCTCGATACCCGGAGCTACACACTCTTCTTCTTTTTTCTTACAAGCGCCTAGTATCAGTGCAAATACTACAAAAAACAACAGGTTCTTCCTCATCATTATCATTAAGGTTAACGTTAAGTTGGACAAAAAATGAATATTTACTTCGTGCAAAAATAGATAATTTCCTCTTTAGGCAATGAAAAACGCGCCACTTCTTCCAAACTCAGTTCGTCTGATACGAAACGGTCGTCTTTCACCGTAAACCCGCCTTTCTCCAGCTCCCGTCCGTAATCCCTTCCGAATATACGGAGGTGATCGTCCTGACGGAAGTGCTTTTCCCTCTCCCGCGGATCGGTAATGGTCAGGTCCTCATAGGTGTGTTCCCTGTCCCAATCCTGCGGCGACTGTATCAATCCCCAGCCTCCCGGCTTCAAAACACGGTGCAGCTCGGAAGTTGCCTTCACATAATCCTCCACGTGCTCCATCACATGGTTACAGATCACCACATCGAAAACATCCTTTTCAAACGGAATATTGTGAATGTCCATTTTTATTTTTGCCAACGGCGATTCTATATCCGCCGTGAGATACTCCATATTGGGTATCTTTTCGAAGCGGTTGATAAAACAGTACTCCGGAGCTACATGCAGCACCTTAAGAGGGGATCCCGAGAAAAAATTGGTCTTCCGCTTCATATACAGGTACATCAGCCGGTGCCTCTCCAGGCTCAGGCACCACGGACAAAGCGCATTTTCCCTGGCTGAAGGCCCCCGGCCATAGGGAAGAAACTTATCGTATTTACTGCCGCACACAGGGCACTCCACCTTGCTTCCGCTATAGAACAGGCCCAAAAACCTGGCCGCCCAATGGCCTACCAACTGCAGATAAGGACGGGGAATGTACCTGAGCACCCAACTGATTATTTTCTTCATGTATTTACTTCTTGATAATTTCTTTTTCTATCCGAAAGTCGTCTTTCGTTCAATTCATGGATTTCAATAGCTTATCCAGATTAAGGCTGCGCGCCGACGCGTCAAAAATACGACGGTAATTTCCTTTCTTCGCATACAAACTTTCGTGTGTGCCAGATTCTACCACCCTTCCCTTCTCCATCACATAGATGACATCCGAATCTATAATCTGTGAAAGACTGTGGGAGATGATCACTACTGTACGGCCCTTTTTGATGGCATCCAGGCTGTTCTTGATCTGCTCGGTCGCGATCGCATCCAGACTGGCGGTAGGCTCGTCCAGAAAAATAACCGGGGGATCCTTCAGGAACAACCGTGCAATGGCGATACGTTGCTGCTGGCCGCCCGACAACATCTGGGCATCTGTCTCGTACTGTTTCGGCAATTCCATCACCTGCTCGTGAAGATAGGCCTTTACGGCGGCCTGCCTTATCTCCTCATCCGTTGCATTGGCTTTTCCGTAACGAATATTTTCCTCCACGGAGCCTTTAAAAATATGGTTTTTCTGAAGGACCATCCCCAGATCGTCCCTGAGGAGCTTCAGATCAAAGTCTCCGATGTTCACTCCATCAAGACTGATACTTCCGTCCTGCGGCGTGTAAAATTTCGCCAGCAGATTAATCAGTGTGCTTTTCCCGGCACCGGAAAGTCCTACTATGGCCGTCGTTTTGCCTGCCTCTATTCGCATGGATACCGCGTGCAGTGCCGCTGTACCATTCGGATAGGTAAAATTCACATGCTCCAGTTCATAATCGCCCCGTACAAGTGCCGGCTTGTAGTTCCCGCTTTCTTCTACGGCCTCATTCTCATCCAGAATTTCGAAAAAGCCCTCCGAATAGGTAAGGGCGTCGTTCATCTCGTCATAAATCCGGTGCAGCTGCCTGATGGGCGCCGATACATTCCCGAAAAGCATGATATGGAACATGATCGCCCCTATCGACATCGTCTGATCCAGCACCAGGTAAGCCGTAAGGATAATGATCATCACCAGGCCGATCTGCTCCACAAAACTCTTGATTCCGTCAAAAACAAAATTGGTCTTCCTGGTTTTCAATTGCGACTCCCGGAGCTTCTCCTGTAGCCCGTATTGCTTGACGGCCTCGTATTTCTCCCGGACAAAGGACTTTATCACCTGTATCGACTCGATCATGTTGATGATCCCGCTGCTCTTCTCCTCCCGCT
>CAZAVR010000141.1:0-9049 GCA_964488435.1 uncultured Cytophagales bacterium
ATTCTTCTTACTGCTGGGTAACTGAGTCAGCGGGTAATCTGGATGACTTTAACATAAAGAATTGCGCCTACCCCAATACTACACAGAGTATCTCAGTGAATGCCGGAAAATGGCGTTGTTATCTAACCGACGAAAAAGGGAATATTACCCTTACCCAGAGTGTGAAGTTGCCTTTGACTTCTATCAATACCCCGCTAAGTATAGAAGTCCCCGGTCTGATGAATCCTTCCTTTTCCAGGCCGGAGAATTGATTTCGTATTTTATTTAAGTGTAGTTAAAAAGTGATATTTTTTTGCTATTTTGCAATATAATATCACATACTATATGAATGAATACGAGAAACTTCATTTGCTCGCACTGGCAAATACGCCTGGTATAGGCGCTGTTACCGTCAGGCACCTTATTAATTTTGCCGGTAGTCCATCTCTTGTTTATAGTCTGGGCTTTAAGAAGCTTGTACGCGTTCGCGGTGTGGGGGATAAAATTGCGCGGGAAATTCTGAAGAAAGAAAGCGTGAATACTGCGGAAAGTGAATGGTCCCGCTGCGGGAAGGAAGGTATTTCTCTTCTTTTTTTTGGGGATGAGCGTTATCCGGAAAGACTAAAACCCCTGTACGATGCGCCGGCGGTCTTGTATGTAAAGGGAGATGCTGATCTGAATGCGAGATATAGCATCGGCATCATAGGAACCCGGAAAATTTCAGAATACGGGAAGCAATTGACGGAAAGTATAGTACAGGATTTGTCGCCTTTGAAGCCTCTTATAGTCAGTGGGCTGGCATACGGTGTTGATATTACCGCGCACAGGGCATCTTTGAAGAACCAGCTCTCCACCGCAGGTGTGATGGCCAATGGACTGGATCTTGTTTATCCTGCGGCCCATAGAAAGACTTCGCAGGAAATGGTTTCATCTTCCGGAGCCCTCCTTACAGAAAGTCCTTTGGGTACGAAGCCGGATTATATGAGGTTTCCAGCCAGGAACAGGGTGATTGCTGGTATGTGTGACGTGATTCTCGTCGTGGAATCGGCCGGCAAAGGAGGAAGTCTGATTACAGCATCTTTCGCACAGAACTACCACCGGGAAGTATTTGCGGTGCCTGGAAATCTGACGAACGCTCAGTCGGAAGGATGTAACAGCCTGATACGTGACCATAAGGCAACTATGTTCACCTCAGTTGCGCGCATGACAGAGAGTATCGGATGGACGGCAGATCAGCATCGTGACCCCGTTGACATGGTACAAAATGAACCCATCCACGTATTCTCGGGGTTTACACATGAAGAAACCCTGATCATTTCTCTGCTTAAAAAGAAACGTGAAATGGAGCTGGATATATTGGGACTGGAAAGCGGAATCCCGGCCGGGAGACTAGCCAACCTGCTTCTTCACCTCGAATTTGAGGGGATGATCAGGATGCTTCCCGGGAAAAAGTACCAATTGATTTAAGGGACGTTACTTTTTTTTGTAGTCGCCGCGTGAGAAATATTTTTCTATGAAACAGTACATCAGGATAAAAAAATACCTGCTACCCATTTCCTTAATTTTCAAATTAGATTCCCCGTACTTTCTGTTTGTCCAGCTATTGGGCACTACAGCAAAATTGTACCCCCTCACAATAGCTTTAAGAGGAAGTTCAATGGTGAGGTTGAAGTGAGGCGCCAGGAACGGTTTGATGCCTTCTATGGTTTCTCTTTTGTAAAGTTTGAAAGCATTGGTGGTGTCGTTATAGTTTATCCTCATCACCAATCGTATAATCAGATTGGCGATTCTGTTGACGACTTTTTTTACAGCCGGATAGTCATAAACCCTGCCATCCTTTTCCCATCTCGAGCCAAACACACAGTCGTAATCGCCCTCTATCATTTTGTGATAAAATTTGACGAGGTCTTCCGGATCATCAGACATGTCAGCCATGAACACCGCAACACAATCGCCGGAGAAACGCTCAAGACCATACCTCACAGCGTATCCAAATCCGTTTGGACCAGTGTTGGTAAAGTAAACGAGTTCTGGCATTTCTAAAGACAATGACTCCAGTACCTTGAGTGTGCCGTCTTTTGAATTGTCATTGGTTACACATATCTCATGGGGAATGTTGTGTTTTCTTAGACAACTACTGAGGGAAAGTAATGTTTGCGGAAGAGATTCTTCTTCGTTGTAAGCAGGGATAACTACACTTAATTTCACTGGAGACGTTAGAAAAATATGTACAGGCCATTCATTAACAGTGGCAGCTGTATTGATAGGTTATATTACATTACAAATTAACGGTATTATCAGTGATTTTCAATTTTTGAAAGTAAAACTATGCTCTCCTCATACTTTTTTACAGTTTTGTTTATGATAGATGCGTATTTTCCGCCAAGCCATTCATTCACATTTTCAAACATTTCTTTCCTGTTGCGGAGGAAATACAAGTTGGCCGATGTCTGGACGTTACTCAATCCTCCCTGATGTTTTCTGTATACACCCATGGTTTCGGGAATGAAGTGTATGGGGCCCCTTGCGGCAATCTGGAGCACCAGGGCCCAGTCGCCTGAGGCGGCGAGATGATGCCAGGGCGCAAAGTCTCCGGACAGGAAATGATTGCGGTACAGCGTACTCGCAGTTCCTATAAACCATTTGTCTTCCAAGAGGTCTTCAATAGTCGAATTGAGTTTTTGTTCGGGGGGATTGAAGTTGTGTGTAGGGCTAAGGTCTTCATAAATAACGGCCAGGTTGTGGTGACAAATCGAAAATTCGGGGTTTTTGTCCATAAAATTTACCTGTTTTTGCAGTTTAAGCGGGTCGGTCCAATAATCATCCCCTTCGCATAAGGCAACATACTGCCCTTTGCATGCTTTCAAAAGAAACAGAACGTTGTTGCGACCAGCGAATTCTTTGGGATAGGCGGGGCCAAGATTTTCAGGGTGAGCGAAGGCACGTATTTTTTCAGGGTGCTTTAAGGCGTACTCCTGAAGTATTTGGGGACTACGGTCGGTTGAACCGTCATCTCCTGCTACGATTTCGAAAGTGAAGTCAGTCTGTTGAGCCAATACACCGTCAAGTGCGTCTCTCAGATATTTTTCATGTTGGAAAATGGGCATGCAAACCGATACTTTGACAGGCGGTTCTTTAAGCATATTGATAGGATTTGTGTGGTTAGATTTTTGGAAACAGCTGATTTTGAGATCAGGTTAAGCCTTGAAAATAGTTCTTGCTCCCTTTTTATACTATCAGCCGGTTTTCATCGTTAAATAGTTAATTAGAGAAATGCAAGCTTTATATTGTTTTGGGTCATTCGGTCGGCGAGAAGCTCCGGATGGCCTTTTTTTAGTTTTCAGGTGGTCGGGTTTACCTTATTCAGGGTCTCCAGGGCAATTTTATAGCCTTCAACAATCAACTTTGAAATGTCCTGGTCATTAAAAGCCTGAAGATCGAGAATCAACGGCTCACTTGGCCGTATTACGGTCAGTTTTATGGGGTGTCCCCGTAGCGAGGACCTGTCTGCATAGCTTTGAATCCATTCGATATCTGAATTTACGATCTGGTTAACGGTGATTTCACGCACCCTTTCCAAAAGACTTATGAAGTTGAGCGGAGAGAAGTCAGGTGTATGCTGTATATGTTTGGAATGACATGCCACCACTACAAGTTCCGTGGCGCCGTCGGCGACAGCCTGCCGCACGGGAGCCACTTCTCTGAGTCCCCCGTCGAGAAACATGCTGTCGCTTGTGCCTATGGATATAGCCGGCATCAGCAGAGGAATGGCGGAACTGGCCATCATGTAGTTCAGGAAGTCAGGGTTGTCGGGAGTGGCGTCGCATATTTGCCCGTTCATTACGTTCACAGCGGAGATTTTGAGCTTTGTCGGACTCTTTCTCAAATAGTCCGTGCTAATGGTTTCCCGGATCAGGTTGTGGAGAGGACTTGGATCGAGTAGTCCGTCGAAGCGACTCATCAGTGTATTGAAACCCAGAGCTAACCGTGGTCTCAATAGCGCTACGTCCTGGGGTTTGGTGATGTTGCTGATCCAAAACTCCAAAAGTGATCTGCCGATGGATGGCCAGTTTTGTGGTTTTCCTTCCGCTGTTCTTTTTCCGGATTCGTTCACGAGAAAGGTCGCATTGAGTGCGCCCACCGAAATTCCATAAATCATGTCCGGTTCAAAGCCATTTTCAAGTATGGCTTTTATGCAGCCTACCTGGTAGGCACCTTTCATGGAGCCTCCTCCTAAAACGAGTGCTTTCATTAAATAGATTTGTGGTGGTTTAAATTAAACAATTCCAGCCGGTAGGGCCATTCCCTCAACATCCTGCAACGCCTGGTCATGGTTTTCAGGGTAGTTTTCTTTTAGTACGCCGTTGGTACGACGAATTGTGCGCAAGATAATTTGTTTTGAATAGATTACAAGTTAGCGGGCGGTAAGGATATATTTGTAAATTATTGAAAAACGCCGCTTTTTATGATTGCCGATTCCGGGAAAATCCTCAAATATTTTATACTGCTTGCTTTGGCTGTGCACTGTACAGGGCTTTTTGTGCCGGTGATCGGGACGGACGGGACCTTGTATGCGGTGATCGCAAAAACGATGGCCCTGGAGAATAATTTTGCTGATTTGTTTGTACACGGCCAGGATTGGCTTGACAAGCCTCACTTTCCTTTCTGGGTGACTGCTTTGTCTTTCAAAATATGGGGTGTTAATACTTTTGCTTATAAGATACCAGCTATTTTATTTACGATTGGGGGAGCCTATTTTACGTTTCGCTTCGCAGCACGTCTTTATGAACGAGAGGTGGCGTGGCTTTCAGTACTTTTGTTACTGACATCTCAACACCTTATTATTTCCAATAGCGACGTCCGGGCTGAGCCCTATCTGACCGCACTGGTGATAGGATCCGTTTATTACTTTTATTGTGCCTATAAAGACCGGCGTTACATGCCGCTCGTTTGGGGGAGTTTCCTGGCTGCCTGCGCGGTCATGACGAAAGGAATCTTTGTGCTGATCATTATCGGAGCCTCTATCGGAGGGGGGATAGTCATGAGAAATCAGTGGCGGGAGGTATTTCATTTCCGCTGGGTGCTGGCTGCGCTTCTTGTATTTGTGTTTATAACTCCGGAGTTGTACAGCTTGTATGTTCAGTTTGATATGCATCCCGAAAAGTCGGTATTCGGGACTACAGGCGTATCCGGACTCAGGTTTTTCTTTTGGGACAGTCAGTTTGGGCGCTTCATGAACACCGGACCTATAAAGGGTAGCGGTGATCCGTTTTTCTTTTTACATACTTTACTGTGGGCTTATTTCCCATGGTGTCTGTTTTTTTATCTGGCATTGGTGAAGCGATTTTCCCGGCCCCGCATGAAGGCGCCGGATGCAGAATGGTTTTGCCTATCCGGAGCTCTGGTCGGGCTGTTGTTGTTTTCATTGTCTTCATTTCAGTTGCCTCACTATGTGAATATCCTTTTTCCTTTTTTCTCAGTCATCTCCGCTCAATATCTTATTGGAAGGTATTCAAAAGGAAATGCAGATCATGTTGTTATGTTTATGCAGCAGTTTACGCTTGTAATCGTGCTGGTCTTGCCGATTGTTCTTTTTATCCTGGTGCAGCCTTTTCCGGTTTCTTTTGATAGATGGATACTATTTATCCCTCTCGCCGGTATCTTGATCTGGCTGGCCTATGGTACGTTTTCCGCACCGCAAAAATGGAGGGTCATATTACAAAGTGTCCTGGTTGTTTTGTTTTTCAACCTTTTTCTGAATCTCATATTTTATCCTTTCCTGCTAAAATACCAGTCAGGAAGCGAAGCTGCTTTCTGGGTGAATGAGCATTTCCCGAAGACAGCCCTCGTACAGAACGATGAAGGCGCTGAAGCTTATGCCTTCGAATTTTATGCAGGCTTACCTGTAAGCCACAAGCCAGCCCGTAAGCAGGACCTCCCCGTTATTTTATATACTTCAGTGGAGAAAGTGCCCGGGTTAAAGAAGCAGGGCTACCAGATTACCGTCCTGAAGTCGTTTACTCATTTTCATATCAGTAAACTCAATGGGCAGTTCCTGAACAAGGACACAAGGCCCGGATCGCTAAAAGAATACCAACTCATACGAATGGATGCAATAAATCACTAAATTACATTTCAAAAAACGGAAAACTATATGTCATACGCCGATCTATTTGAAAACAACAAGCAGTGGATACTTGCAAAAACAGCTGGGGATGAGGATTTTTTCGTGAAGCTGTCGAAGGACCAAACCCCCGAATACCTTTATATCGGGTGTAGCGACAGCAGGGTCCCTGCCAATGAGATCATGGGGCTCGATGCCGGAGAGGTATTTGTGCACCGGAATGTGGCAAACGTAGTGCCGGCCACAGACCTGAATGTACTGTCCGTGGTCAATTATGCTGTCAAATACCTGAAAGTGAAGCATATTATTGTTTGCGGTCATTATAATTGCGGGGGAGTCAAAGCCGCCATGCAGCCCAAAGATATGGGGATATTGAACCCCTGGCTTCGTAACATTCGGGACGTATACAGGCTGCATAAGGAGGAGCTTAATGCCATTGAGGATGAGCACGAGCGCTATGACAGACTCGTCGAGCTTAATGTACAGGAACAGTGCATTAATGTGATTAAAATGGCGAGTGTTCAGCAGGAGTACGTCCAGAGAGGTTTCCCCGTCGTTCATGGTTGTGTTTTTGACCTGAAAACCGGTGTTTTCAAGGATCTGAATCTTAACTTCGAGAAGATCCTGAAAGATATTCAGGAAATATACAACCTTACCGGAGAGTCCTGATCCTATATTGTTTCAGGACACTTTTCTAGAAGTCGAGTTCACGGATGTCTTCGTCCTCAAGAAGAGCCGTGATGAGTCTGTTGTGCCTGGATTTAGAACCCTGGACGATCCAGTAACCTGTAATCTTGTCTTCGGATTTACTTAGTGCCCCTCTTACGGCCTTTAGTCCATATTTCTGAAAAAGCATCTCATACTTGTCGAATCCGGCTTTTTTATAATCGTATACAATGCGATAATTCCGGAGTTGGTTGAGGTTTTCTATTTGTTTCTGAAAATAAACCAGTATAACAAGGACAATCATTACGATACCCAAAGACATTACAGCAGTTTCGAGATAGCCGGCGCCGACAGCCATTCCCAGTGCTGCAACCATCCAGATCGCCGTTGCGGTGGTTATACCCGTTACCTTGTTGTCGTCTTTGAAAATAACGCCAGCTCCCAAAAAACCGATGCCGGTGACTATATTAGAGGCAATACGCTCGGGAGTAACCGGACCTCCGATGCGGATGGAAAGTATGGTAAACAAACAGGAGCCCAGGCACACCAGGATCATGGTTCTTAATCCTGCAGATTTGGAACGGTACTCCCGCTCAATACCTATGATGCTTCCGATCAGCAATGCGAAGAGCATTCTGAGCATATCTTCTGTAAGTAACTCACGTATGACTGACAACATGTTCGGGTACGTTTATTCTGTTGCAAAGTAGGAAATTATTCCCTATTCGATCATATATCGCATGAAAATCCGGGGTTCAGGAATCTACAGCCCGCGAAAAACGTTAAAGATTGTAATAAACGAGAAAAGGAGACTTTGGAGAAGCAAATGTTTTTGATGAAAGGGGTGAAGGGATTAGTTCTGATAATGGTGCTGTTTTGTGTGCGGGTGTCGGCTCAAAATCAGACCATTCATACTGGAAAGTGGAGAGGCGTATTTGCTGTCGTCAATGGCAAAGTGCCCTTCCAGCTGGATATTTCGGTAGATAAGGGGGCTTATACAGCCATTGCCATAAACGGAAGCCGCCGAGATACATTCGAGCTTCGCTACATCGGCAGTGATTCCGTTTTGATTAGCTTAAATTCTTTTGAGGCGGCATTGTTTGCGAAAATAGTGAATCCAGGTTTGATCGAAGGGGCTTACCAGACTCCGGATCGGGGAGCCCCGGCTATGCGTATTCCGTTCAGATTGGTGTATGGAGAAGATTACAGGTTTAATGCACCTGATCAGCGCTCACCTGCAAAGGCAAATATCAGTGGAAAGTGGAGACTCAGGATTACCAGTCAGGATGGTGTACAGGATCGGGTAGCGGTGTGGCAACAGTCAGGGAGCGAGCTTCAGGGGATTATTCTTTCGGTGACCGGGGATAGCCGGGAACTTCAGGGCGAAGTAGACGGGGACCGCTTTTACCTGTCGGGTTTTACAGGCTCTAGTCCTGTACTTGTCACCGGAAGGGTACAGGATGATGGAAAGATGACCGGTGAGATAGGAACACTGACTAAAACAACATTTGAAGCCGTGAGGGACGATAAAGCTGTTCTTCCTGATGCACATGCGCTTACGTTTCTGAAGCCGGGTCGGGACAGGCTGCATTTAAACTTGCCCGATCTCAGTGGCAAGTTAGTGAGCCTGGATGATCCGAAATATACCGGCAAGGTGGTGATAGTAGAGATTATGGGCAGCTGGTGTCCTAATTGCATGGATCAGATTGAATTTCTTTCACCATGGTTCAACCTCAATAAACATCGGGGGGTGGAGGTGATAGCAGTCGCCTTCGAGGCCAGGGATGATGTTGAATACGCCAGGCGAATGCTGACGCGACTGAGTAACCGTTACAATATCCGTTATGATATCCTTTTTGGGGGCAAGGCTGACAACCGGGTGGTGGCTGATCGTTTTGATGATTTAAGTACTTTCCTTGCGTTTCCAACCACTATTATAATAGGAAGGGACGGTAAAGTGCGTGACATTCATACCGGTTTTTCTGGTAAGGGTACCGGTGTATTTTATGACCAGTACGTTAAGAAATTTACGCAGGATCTTGACCGCTACCTGGCAGAGCCTGCCCCCTGAATCTCCCACAAATCAGTTCAGATGGGTCGGGTTTTTCGTTGTGGTATTGATTATTTTTGAACTCTGGATCAGGCTGAGTATAATTCCTCCAATCACAATAGCCAGGACGATCTGAAGTGTAGAGTAAAAATTGAATATGGAGACGTCACTTTTTGAGCTTTTCATTAATTCCTTTCCCACCACAGATTGAATATTGGTCAGCTCATTGA
>CAZAVR010000142.1:0-1141 GCA_964488435.1 uncultured Cytophagales bacterium
TTGACGCTGACGAAAATTTCTATTTCCTCTCCCACACCTACACTCGTACTCGAACAATAACCTTCTATCGTATCCGATCTGAACTTTCTGGATCTGACATAACTCAATTGCCAGTCTGTGGTCCCGGGTTTCTTATTCTCCTCGGTAATTACATTGGACTTACGGGCAGATCCCTCCACCTCATTGTCTCCTGGCATCCAACCGGCAAACGGCGCAACCGTACCGGCTACTCCCATCAGCACCGAATTTTTAAAGAGTTTTCGTCGGGTTTTTGAATGAACGATTTTCTTCATTTATAAAATTGATTGTTTTGTACTATGTACCAATAGAAGAGCAAAGATGCCGCATCCTACTGATTACCTGCCCAACCGGGGTTTTGCGAAATTTTGGTATTCAGCGTCAGCTCTATCGACGGGATCGGGTAAAAATAAGACTTGTTCAACCAGGTGCGGGTGTTTCCGGGGTACAGAACCCTGTAAGCATTGGTCAAAGGATCGCGTGCACCAAGATAGGTCTTGGTATTCTCCAGCAAACGCCCGGCTTTCCATCTACGCAGGTCGTCGAAACGAAAACCTTCCGCCGCGAGCTCCACACGTCTTTCGCGACGTATCTCGTTCACCAACGGAGAAACCGCCACCTCCCACTTGGGCCAGGACGGGTCCGTAAAGTTTACCGCGACGGCAAGGGCAGGCATACCCGCCCGCGTGCGCACCAGGTTTACCGATTCGTCGAGTACAGCCTGAGTACATGCATTCAGCTCCGCAAGAGCTTCTGCATAGTTCAGCAGCACCTCAGCATATCGAAAAATGAATGTGGGTTTAACAGACCTGCCCTGTTCGAGATCTCTTTCATTGGGAGAGTAAAATTTCACAATGCGGTAGCCGGTGTTGCATCGCTGGTTATTAAACTCAGGGACTTCCTGGTATCGTGATTCTCCGTTGGAAGTAACAAGAATGGGTCTCTCCTGAGTATAAATCGTCTGCTTCATACGTGGGTCCCGATCTACAAACTCATCTGCAAATTTTGCATCTCCCTTGTACAATGCGCTGACACCGATAGGCTTTCCGTCTTTACAGAGAAACGTTTCTGCAAAGTCCTTTGAGAATCCTGTCTGAGGTTCATTCAAAATCCTGTTTCGGTT
>CAZAVR010000142.1:1151-8870 GCA_964488435.1 uncultured Cytophagales bacterium
ATGCATGAGTTTGTCCGTCGCGAAGCTTTGCACCATGATGGTCTCAGGGTTGTCTTTCAGATCGTTTTGTATGAAAAGATCATAGTAGTCACTGGAAGGCTTTCCGGTGCTGTACAAAGCGAACTTTCCCGAAGACATGATGGCGCGGGATGCTGCCACAGCCTCCTGAAGTACTCTTTCATGGTCTCCCAAGCCATGGGACTTTCTGAAGGTCCCCTCGAAAAGACATACCCTCGACTTTAAGGCAAGCGCAGCAAATTTCGTCAGCCGGCCATCGGCAGATGTTTCCGGGAGATTAAGCGCAGCTTTGTCCAGGCAGGACACCATCGAATCCACCACTGCCTTCCGGGAATCACGGGGGGCCATTAGTGCCTCTGAATTGATTTGGAGTACCTCATTCAACCAGGGAACATCCCCAAACTGCCTGAGCTTCTGAAAATAGAAAAACGCCTTAAAAAACTGGATTTCGGCGAGATACATATTGATCTCCTCCTGATTCCCCTGTACCGAGCGGTATTCCTTCAGGAAGTAATTACAACTCCTTATTTTCTCCCAGTCGGCCTTTGCCCATCCTCCTCCGCTCACCGGAACCACATAGAGATTCCATACGAAGGTCTCCAAAGAAGAAGGCGATTGATTATCACTCAGATTATCGGTTCTCCAAAAAGAGTTTGCATCGATCAGAGATGGGTAAAACTGGTTGGTGTACGATTTAAGATCAGACGGCTTTTTCCAGAAATTGGCATCGTTTATCTTATCCAACGGCACTCTTTCCATAAAGTCGTCGTTGCAACCCAGGGCTATAAACTGCAGGATGAGCAGAAGTATTGCTGTATATTTTTTCATCTTGATGTCGTTAATTCAGGTTAGAAAGTCAGATTCACGCCAATGGAATAAGATCTGGAAAGCGGATACATATTACTCGCAAACGACTCCGGATCGAAGATTTTCAGCGTCTTCGAATACTCCCAGAGATTGCTTCCAGCCAGATAAATCCTCACGTTTTCTAACGGTGTTTTCTCAATCAGCCTCGTCGGCACCGCATATCCAATGGTTAGCTGTTTAAGCCGCAGATATGCCGCATTCTGAAGAAACCGTGACTGCGCCTGAACGATTTCAGGGGCGTTACCAATCCGGGCTCTCGGAAAGTAGGCATCCTGGTTATCAGGCCGCCAGTAGTCGTTGTTCACCTTCTGCGGCACTGCCCACTCGCTGGTATAATGCTGGAGAAAGTAAATAGAATTGGGCAACACACTTCGTTTTCCTACACCCTGGAAAAACACAGTAAGATCAAAACCTTTCCACTCTGCTTCCCCCCTCATACCATAACTGTAACGAGGTGTTGAATTCCCTATCCTGGTCAAATCACCGTGGTCATCCAATGTCTGGGCGCCTCTGGTGATTTTCCCGTCTCCGTTAAGATCTCTGAATTTCAGATCACCCACCAGAAACTGGTGTGCTGAAATCTGTGACTGGTCAAGACTTGCTGCTTCGCCGTCGCTTTTGAACAAACCCTCTGTTTCAAATCCCCAGATTTCTCCAAGCACCTTACCGTTATAGTAATCGGAAATAATACGCTGAGGATTGTCATATTTGGTTATTTTGGCCGTGTAGTCAGAAAGCATCAGGTTCAAGCTGTACCGAAGCCCGTTTCGCAGCTGCTCCCGCCATCCGAGGGTAATTTCAAAGCCGGTGGTCTTCATATCAGCGGCGTTCGTCTGAGGTTCGGCTGTAGCCAGTACGGATGGCAAGGACCGCGATTTGGCAAGCATTTCTTTCGTCTCCCTTGTGTAAAAGTCAAACCCTCCCGTGAGCCTGTCGCCAAAGGCAGTGATATCGACACCAAGGTTACGCTGAATTACGTTTTCCCAGGTAAGTGTGGGGCTTACTAACCCGGGGGCATACACAGACATAAGCCTGTTGCCTCCGAATAAGTAGGGCACCTCACCTGTTCCGTAGGTGGCAATGTAGGGATAGTAACTGGATACCGCCTGATTACCCAGGCTACCCAGGGAAGCCCGTACTTTTAAATCACTGATGACGCCACGCAGTCCGTCGAAAAAGTTCTCACCGGATATTCTCCATCCTGCAGACAGAGAAGGGAAGAAAGCAAAACGGTCCTTCGAAGGGAACCTTGATGAGCCATCGTACCGTCCGTTCACCTCAAAGAGGTATTTGTTCGCAAAACTGTAGTTTATCCTCGAAAAAGCGCCACGGATAGCATACTCCGACGCTCCGTCAGTAGCGAAACGATCACCTGTAGCCAGGCTCATGTAACCGATATCATTGTTGATCAGATTCTGTCTTTCCGCCTGGAACCATCCCAGCCCGCCAAATTCCTGGTTGAAACCCACAAGCACCTTGAAGGCATGCTTTTCCATTTCTTTTTCGTACTCGGCAAAGGCATTCAGCGCTGTATAGGTATTGTTTGTGGCTTTACGCGTTACTGCACTGATGTTTCCCCACGGGGACAAGAGTATGGCGCCGTTGTCACGGGTATAGTATTGCTTTCTGAAATTGAGATAGTCGCCAAAGAACGCATTGTAGGTGTAATCCAGGTTAACGGATAGCCCCTTTACCGGCGTAAGCTTCAGCGCCCCTGTGAGCCAAAGGTCCTTGTTCTGCTGTTTCTGATGTCCACCGCTTTTCAGATAAGCCACCATGTTATAGCCTTTGGTTTCATCGAAATTACCGTCAGGTGCATATACCGGTATAATGGGCCAGGCTGAATAGGAGGCATATATCTCGTCTCCCCCGAAATTATTGGTACTGTTGCTGGGATTCATTTTCTGCCGCACTTCATTGTAAGCCGCTTTGGCCCGCAGGGTAATCCAGCTATTGACATTGTAGCTCACATTCTGCATGATGTTATACCTGTCAAAATTCTCCGACCCCGGCTTGGATATTCCCTTTTGATTCATGTAGCCAAAAGAAGAATAATAGGTTACCTTATCCGAACCTCCGGAAATACTCGCATTGTACTGCCCCATGGGATAAGACTTTTTCAATAGCTCATCCGACCAGATGGTGTTCGCGTTTTCCCTGAAAATACCAATCGGATCCTGCGAGTGCTGAAACATCGTCGGAGTATTCACCGGATCCTTGAAGTAAGCACGGACATGGTCCATGGTCTCGTCGTCGAAATAGGGGCTTCCGTTAGAGGTCATATTACCATCATTCATGAACCGGGTGTACTCAATAGAGTTCATCGATTCGGGAACCACGGTGGGCTTGTTTACCGTTTGATTCATGGAAAAAGAAACCACGGGCTTTTTGTTCTTTCCACCGTTTTTGGTTGTGATCAGAATCACCCCGAAAGCGGCGCGGGCTCCGTAAATTGAAGCTGAAGCTGCGTCTTTAAGCACGGTTACGCTCTGCACATCCTGTGGATTGATGAGATTAGGATCCATTTGAACACCGTCCACAAGTACAAGTGGGCTACCACCGTTGATAGAGGTATTTCCACGGATATTAAAAGTGACCCCTCTGCCCGGTGCCCCGCTCCCAGGATTGATGTTCAGGTTGGCGACCACGCCCTGGAGACCCTGCCCGAGATTGGTGAGAGGTCTGCTCTCCAGCACTTTCTCATTCACCTGTGCGATAGCACCTGTCTGGTTTATTTTTTTCTGAGTTCCATAACCCACGACGAGCACCTCATCAAGTGTCTTGGTGTTTACTTTCATGGATGTTTCAATAAAGGTTCGGCCTCCGAGCGGGATCTCCTGTGTCACAAAACCCACAAAAGAGATTACCAAAACAGCGCCCGTCTCTTCCACTTCTATTGAGAATCTGCCGTCTGACTCGGTGATCGTCCCCCGCTGTGTCCCTTTCTGAACCACATTGACGCCGGGCAACCCTTCTCCTTTTTCATCCGTAATCCGGCCTTTTACAGTGATGCTTTTTTCCTGAAGGTCCCGTGTGACAGGCTTCACCGAAAAAACGGTTCTGTCCGTCTGCCCGGCGGGGGCAGACGGGATCATCGCTTTCTGGTTTACCTCCTCTTTAGGCTTGATGGATATTGTCGAAAAGCCCCTTTTTACAAGGATTGTCTTTTCCTGTATCACGTAAGTCAATTCACGGCCTTTGAAAAGTTCTCCCAACACCTCCGAAAGAGGTCGGTCCTTAACATGGATGGTGATAGGCGGGGATTTTTCAAGAAGCTCGTTCTTGTACAAAAAATTGTAGCCGGTTTGTTTTCTGATTTGTCTGAATATATGCTCCAGCCTCGCATCCTTAACTTGTAGCGACACAAGCTGAGAATACGCAGTTGCACTTACCTGCATACAAGCGACTACCATTAGAATAGCTGTATACTTCATAATACGAACAAATCTGACCGAAAAAAGCCGGCCTGCTACATGGAAAATCGATTTCCTTTTAAAAAAGGGAAACATAAATGTATCTTTCATACATTTGTATGGTTAGGGTTAAACATCGGGTTTAAATGATCGCAAGTCATAGAGCCGGAAACCTGAACACACGGCTGCATCGGCAAAATGCAGCCGTCTTCTTTCCGGGATGCCAGGTTTTCAGGAAGTGTCGGACATCTCAGTCATTTCGTCAAGGGGTTTAGTTATAGTCATTGGTATTACTCTTAGCCGGTTTGGGGTTACTGACGGTCACCTTTCGCCCTTCCAGGCGAAACTTCAGATCGCTGCTCTGCTCCAGCATTTTTATCGCACTTGAAATAGGTACTTTACGGCTGATATAGCCCGTCAGATGTTCGCGCGGTAGATCGTTCTCAAACTGCACTTCCACATCATACCACCGTGAGATCTGGCGCATAACACTGTATACGTCAGACCCGTTGAAACTAAAAATATCATCCTTCCAGGCCACTGCCTCTTCCATGTCGGCCTCCCTGAAAAGCTTGAGCTCACCGCTGCTGGACAGCTCGGACCGCTGGCCGGGCACAAGTTTAAGCTCGTTTCCTTTTTTTACACTTTTCACCTTTATCCGTCCTTCCAGGAGCGTGGTACGGGCGAATTTTTCATCCTCGTAACTGTTTATGTTAAAATGGGTACCCAGTACCTCGACGAGCTGATCTCCCGAGAGTACCTGAAAAGGAATTTTATCGCCGGGAGCGTCCTTCTCTGCCTGTGCGGCATTCACTTCCATATAAGCCTCGCCTCTCAGTTCTACTCTTCTTTGCTTCTGGTCAAAACGGGTAGGGTATTTCAACGTGGTACCGGCATTCAGCCAAACCTTGCTTCCATCCGGAAGGATTACTTTGTACTTCCCACCGAGGGGTGTAGAGATGGTGTTATACTCCACGGAAGTCCCGTCGTTGCCAGCGTTCACGTCTGCATTGTAGATAAGAGAACCGTCAGCCGACTTGCTGATCACCACCTGACCATTCTCCACCAGAACGCCCACAGG
Organism: uncultured Cytophagales bacterium; assembly: GCA_964488435.1. Lineage (GTDB taxonomy): Bacteria > Bacteroidota > Bacteroidia > Cytophagales > Spirosomataceae > JBEBSO01. The sequence continues at coordinate 6,531 of CAZAVR010000142.1, forward strand.
CGCATCATCCAGGGTAATTTTCCGGCCGTTGGCCAGCGTCAGCATCGCTTTATCACTTCCAGGCGCGATATCATGTGCAACCTCCGGAGCAGGTTTGCTTCCCCTGTTCTCACGAAGTGCAAAATAGGTACCCGACAAAACCACAATAGCTACGCTTGCAGCAGCCGCCCACCGGAATAAGGTTGAAAACGGACGATATTCTATTCTTTCCGAATCACGTAATTCAGGCGTTTGAAAAATTCGTGTCAAAAGCTCATTACTTTGTCCGGGGGTAAAAATCGTTTGCCCGGAAGGAATATTGTCCCAGAATTTTTTCAACAACACCTCTACCTCCTCCTTCATATCTGCATCAGACATAAGCCTCATCAGCTCATTTCTTTCATCCGGTGTCGCTTTTTTTTCAACATGAAGTTGAAACAGGTAAGAAAGCCGGTCGTGAGGCGCTTGGTCTTTTTCCACGGTAAAGTCTATTGCGTAACGGTTACACTAAAGACACGCAGCGGTTAAAAAGTAGATAGGGGATCGAAAATATTTTATCTCCGGGCCGGACCGGAGAGGATGAAGACGGGCGCCAGCGTAAAAAAGGGCAGATTTCTTGGAATTATCGAAAATCAGACGTATCTTTATTAGATAGGCCTGACGCATTTGCATCTTCCTAAACTGCGAAAAAATTCCCCACATTCAGGTACAGAGCTTCTATACATACATCGGGCTATTACAGCCATCCGGTGATCATCATGATAGATATCATGGTATGCATTTTCACAAAATCCGACACTGCTCTCAGCGCCATCTGCTGGTATTTTTTTACGGAATTAATCGTTATTCCCAGTAACTGTACGATCTCAGGATTTTTAAATCCCTGTTTCCTGAGCATAAATACCCGCTGCTGCTGCGGGGGAAGCTGCTCCACTGCCCGGTCGATAAGTGCAAAGTAATCCTGCTCCGTTTCCTGACCGGCTACAGAAAAGGCTGCCTGATTCATCTCAAAATACGCCAATTGCCTCCTGCGCTCATTGTTGAGCTTGCGGATATAGTTCAGCGCGTAATTACGCGTCAGGATAAAAAGATAGGAGGTAAAATTATTGATATGAGGTATGTGCTCCCGCTCTGTCCAAACCTTTACAAAGATATCCTGTATAATATCCTCCGTCATTTCCGGAGAATCGATTAACGTGCTGACAAATACACCGACGGGATGATGGTAGGCATGAAAAAGCTCGGAAAAAGCTTCCTGATCCCCACTGGATATCTTTTCCAGAAGTTCGGCTTCGTTATGAATTTTCTTTAAAGCCACCACTCATTAGATTAGAAGATGACAGACCTTTCCGTGCAAAGAGATCGTTGACATCACAATACTAACAAAATTAAATATTTTATCCGGTAATTTTCATTCAGCATCGTTCAAACGCTTTCCACTCGCCTGATAAAACAGGTCAAGCCACCTTAGACAACTGAAAACATCATTCAAAAACCCTGGTATCCCCCGGCTTTTGCTGTTTCCTGACGTGTTCAAGCCATTCTTCCACGGTTGCATTCCGCATCAAATGTCCGGGAACGTATTTCCTCTCTGTCCAGGGTTCAAAAAATATTTCAAAATCCTCCTCTTCCTTTGTGAAAGTAATTTGCTTGCGGATAATCACCTTGTAGTCTTCCAACTCTTTCAACAGCCATAACCCTTTGTTGTCTACTACGCGCATTTTTCTGGGCATCAAAAAAAACAGGTTTCCCACCTCACCGACCGGACGGGTAGCTGTCCCTGAAAGACGCATTTTCTTATCATCCCATTGAAGATTCTTTACTTCCACTGCGCCTTGCTGCACATGCATGTCCGTGGAGAGTAACCAGGGATGTGCTCTGTTCTCAAAGATACGGAACAAGCGACAGGACTTGGGAGGAACAGAATAACCCAAACGTTGCCGGTAAGTTCCGCAATAGGCTTCCGTCCAAAACTCATATACGCAATAGGCTTTTTGCGGATCAAGGCCAAGTTTGGCAAAATCAAGTTCAGCATCATAAGCCGTATCGTCATGATTAAAAACCGCCAGCAACTGGTAGGATCCCCAGGAGGTCTCTACCGGCAGGGTCAGATACCTCGAATAATCGTTTGGATAGACATTATCAAAAAGGTCAACAGGGATTGGCCATCCCTTTGTCCTCGGCAGACATAGCTTAGTCATTCGAAGACGTTCGTTGTCAATCCTTCTAAAATCGTCGTCAAACAGCATAGGACTACCGCTCAACCCGAACATGGTGGTGGTGATCCGGGCATGCTCCAATGGTACGGGCTTGTCAATCGTAAAAAAGTTAATATCGTTAATATACAATTTGCGGTGGGTG
>CAZAVR010000143.1:0-8861 GCA_964488435.1 uncultured Cytophagales bacterium
CCCGTTACGCGTATCGTCCTCACGGGAGATTCGAAGTAAATTGAGTTTCCTTGCTTAACAACCGTCCTGTACTTATACTCGCCTTCTTCCAGTTTGATTACCAACGTATTTTCAGTATTCGTACAGTTGATATTGTTCTTTGCTATGTTGTTTAGGGTGGCCTTATGTACTTCGTCTATATAAATCAAATGTACTACCGGGCTGGAGTTGGCATAATTTATTGGATGTGCAGTGCCGACTGCGAACACGAGATCGCCATATTTTGGTCCTGTCGGCCCTTTGTCAGGAGTAGAGGCAACAGGTCCTACATCGTCGGAGCAGGCCATTATTATGCAGTTTAGTAGGATAAATAATAGTTTTTTTCATAGTAGTATAACCGGGTTAAAAGATAGATTTCTGTTTAAAGCCTGCGCTGCGAAAAAGATAGCCTAGTTTCCAATCGAAAATGCCTTCGTAAGAGAGGGGTAGTTGTAGCTGTAATTTTTGTAAAAACCGTTGGCGTTAAGTTGCTCCCGGTTCACACCTTTAATGATCACATGCCGGACCTGAAATTCTTCTTTCAAGTAATTCTTAAAGAAGGCCTGGTTTTTGTTCTGTAGCTCAGGGATCTCCCTGTAAGTGAAATTGCCGCCATAGGTTTCGACAAGGTTCATTGTTACTGATGTCTCGAACTTATCGCGATCAGCCAACATGGTTACGGACAGATTAATATAGTCTGTATCGCTGTTTCCCGATCTTCCCGGAATCAGTGCTTTAAAAGTTTGCCAGTTTTCCTGTCCATAGTTTATTTCGCTACCTGTAATTTCTGCCTCGCCTTTGTTTTTTATCTTGTAAAAGCTGATGATGACTGAATTGCTTTTGTCGTAATCAGAAAAGCTGGACTCCTTGTTGTTGCCGCTTTTTATACTTACTTCCTTTTTAAGCTGTGAGATGTCGGCCTGGGACGAGGTGATGAAAAAATCGCTTTTGTAAGTCATTTCACCGTCCATATCCAGGGGTTTCCAGGAAGTGTATTGTACTTCTGTTTTGTCGTAATTGATTTTGTTGGGATCGTCGGGTTCTACGTTTTTTGTAGCGCACGAGTAAGTGAGGATGGAGACGGCTAGGGTCGGGAGTAAGCGTTTTTGGTTCATAACAGAAAAGGATGGTGCGTTTATATGTTTTTTGCTTTTTTCAATGCTGTCTTCTTGTGTTTTCTGGCGATGACAGGCTGGTTATCGAAGACACTGCTTAATATTTTTAGCTTCGTATTCTTACTCAGTATATTCAGAGCGAAACATGATTCTATTTTCGTGTGACGTATTCTACAAATACTGAGGCGCAAAATTATCTGGGCTTTCAATGATGGGCAATAGCCATTTCTAGCTATTTTATGGTTACTTACAGGCCTTATTCTTGTTTTAAGTATGCGGCAGCTTTATATTTTCCAACTTTTACGTTTATGCCTGAGGGTTTGTTTTCTGTGTTTGATGCAGAGAGGATCTTGCGGCGGAGTATAAAAGAGGAAACCTCATGCCTGGCTGAATTGCACGCAAGCAGGAGGTTTCGTATTAAAGTTGGCTTAAGCAGATTTCAGGGGAGCATGTTCACTGGATGAGGAGCTTTTGAATATACAGTAGGCCACTTACACGGACATGCACCAGATAGAATCCTGTGTGCAGATTTCCAGTGTCCAGGGCTAAGCTTTCGTCGCTTTTTACCTCCTTAGTCCATTGCCGGACTGGCTTTCCCTGGAGATCCAGCAGAGTAATATCTGCCTGACCGCTTGTCTTGTCAGGCAGATCCAGCGTGAATTTCCCGTGGGCAGGGTTAGGGCTGATTCTTATGTTTCCGTTCGGTAAGCGAATGGATTTAAGGGGAGAAGAAGAAGTTTTTCCGTCAAAGTCTACCTGGTGGAGGCGATAGTAGTAAGTTTTTCCGGGAATAGCCGCGGCATCATCAAATGTATAAATTTGCTTTTCCCGGCTGTCACCTGCTCCGTCTTTCCATCCTATTTTCTCGAAATGTCTGGCATCAGTACTTCTCTCTATCGAAAAGCCCAGGTTGTTTTTTTCCGATGCCGTCACCCATTTTAACAATACTTTCCCTTCAAAAAGCGTCACTGTAAAATCAGCCCAATTGACGGGAAGTACCTGGTCGGAGCCGTTGATGAAGAAATTCGAGAAAGAAGGAGTACTGAATTTTACCCAACCCACCTCAGATGTAAGCCCCGATCCGATCACGGTGAGCCCCGAAATAATTCCGGCATCGCTGCTGAAGTCGGCCGCGCAGTCTGCTTCTGCCTGTCGGGAAACACCCAGTGACGCTATGCTTACGGAAGGGTCTGCTGCTGCGAGTGCATCAAGTTCGGTCTTGAGAAAAAACAGAATGACTTCATACGGACCCGGGTTCTCATTGATAAGCGTGAAATTACGGTCGAGGTAGGAAGTGCCTTTGCCGTCGCGGCGGATAGGGCCTGTATGGATGTTGACCAGTTCGGAGGTAGAACTGCTGGCTACACCGCCACTGTGTTTGACAAGGGCAATCAGGCCGCCTTCATCATCGGTAAGGGAAATCCAGCCGTTGTATTCAGTATGGCCGAAAACTGTGTTTTCATTTTCTGTGCAGGAACTGTTTGTGGATAGCATTTCGGCATTTATCTCGTGTATTTCCAGGCAGAAAGCACCGTCATAGTAGTCCTGGTACTCTTCCACTTGTACATAATAAGTTTGTCCCGGGGTGAGACCGGCATAGAAAATGACAGATTTCCAATCGCCGTCTGTTACACCGCCGTCATCGTCGCAGGCGAGGTTCGTAAAAGTGCTGTAATCAGTAGAGTCGGTAGCCGAGTAGAGCGCCATTCGCGGATCATCCAAAGTGGCTCCTACGAAATCAGTCGTAATTTTTACCGTTCCTGACGCAGGTGCGGAGAACTTGAACCACAGGGTCTTTTCTCCGGTATCCTCGCGCATGCCGCAGCCCGGGAACGGCTCATCCGGTGCTGCTGTGGCTTCACTCATGTCGTATTTATTTCCTGAGCATTGCGCACCGACAGCGATTTTCAAGGCCCCCCTTGCTTCGTCATTGGTCGATGCGGGTGGGGGAGAGCCGCAGGAAACGGATCTGGTTCTGAATTTTTTTTCGGAGCCACACGATGCCCCCGTGTGGTTGTAGAACCTGATGTTTTCGTTAGACTGAGGTGTGTAAGTGACAGGTGTTGTTCCGTGGGCAAGCAAAGTTTTGGAAGAGTTATTGGTGGCGATCGTGAGGTAGTCGGTTCCTATTGAACTCCTGAAAGTGTAGGTTTCCCCTCCTTTCAGCCGCACCACACTGTACTCTCCGGCATAAGCGTCATCTGCAATTTCCATGAATTTGCCTGTACACGTGCGGGCGTCGAAACTGGAAGTGGGGTATTGTCCTTCGGGTGATTCTGTACAACCGCTCAATGGCGGTGGAATGGCTCCGCTAACCACATAATCAAGGTACATGCCCTTTCCTCCGTCATAGGTATTGTTGTAAAATGCGATATAAATAGTTTCTCCTATGTAGTCAGTCAGATCATATCCGTATTTGGTCCAGGAAGTGGGTGCTTTAATATTGCCCGCAAGGATGTCTGTGAAGTCCCCCGCTTCTTTTCCGGTCGTCGATACTTTCAGAGTTATTACGTCAGCATAGTGCATATCTGTCCCATTCTTCGCGTAAAAAGAAATGTAGTCGTTTACGCCTGCCTGCACAGTGATGGCCGGCGTGATGAGGTAATCGTCGTGCGCAGGGGAGCTGCTGAAGAAATTCCCTTCAATATTCATCATTTTTGAGCCTTGGTGTGCAGCGTTCCCCAGGCTGGCGGATACGACGTTCCAGGTAAGGCTGGTTCCGGCGGATACATTGATGACCTGCCACCCACCAGGCAGACTTCCGGATTCGAAACTTTCTGTAAACTGAGCAGATGAAGGGAGGCAAAAAAACGTAAAAACTGTCCACACAAAAAAGGCCGTTTTTTCTGTAGCGTATCTGTGAAGTTGTCGGCTGGAAGAATAAAATCGTTTCATAAAAGTATTGTTAAAACACGCAGGATAGCGGGCTTTGATTTGCATGGTGGGCGAAGCACCATCACAAACGTTAATAGGAGTAACACCCGGATTCCGGACCAAACTTACCTGGCAGGCTCCGAAAAGGGGCTTTTTTAAGTCTTACAAAAACCTTACAAAATGTGAGAGAGGTTGACTACGGGCCGAAGGGGCCTGGTTTAGGGAGAGATTGAGTTCGGGAGTTATTAGAGTTCAAGAGTTATTAGAGTTCGGGAGTTATTAGAGTTCAAGAGTTATTAGAGTTCGGGAGTTATTAGAGTTCAAGAGTTGTTGGAGTTCGGGAGTTATTTGAGTTCGGGAGTTATTCGGTTGCTGTTTTTTTTCGCTTATCCTAGTTACCAATGTCTTCATTTCAACCACGATGTGGTGACAGATTTATAGAAATATAAAAGATGATGAAATTCGAAACCCCGAAGGGGTGGCATAAGGAGAAGACGTTCCTAAACCGAATTGACGTCTTTTTAGTTTGAGAGTTTTTTAAGTTCAGAAGGAGAGAGTAAATCACTTTTTTTTGCTGATTCTTACACTAACCCTCTAACACCTCTTGAACTCGTGCACAGCGCCTCTCCGTACGCTAAACTCCAGAACTCAACACGCTACTTCACCTTTTCAATTTCAACGGCAAGGCCCTTTAAGTCCTGTTTCATCAACTTGATAACCGATTCGAGCTGATCATACATATTCGCCCGGTTTTTTAGCTGTTCGGAAGTGTATCGTCCTCCGTCGCCGAAATAGATGTCCGTTGTCCGGTTTCCTTTATTCTCCCGGCGGGCATCTGTCTGTCTAAAATTTGTCCAGCGATCTAATACCTGATCTCTGAGAGACGTTTTGGATGTCTTAGGGTCGGCATAATTAAGATAGTACCAAACGGAAGAAGGGAACAAGTCTGAAATTGCCTTCCCTTCCCACATATCTTTCAAAAAATTCCTGGTGTGATAGAGTTTGACGCTGTGTTTATTTGTAAGTGCCAGCAAACCCAGGGTGGCTTCTGCAACACCGGTACTTAAGCCCAGAATGTCCGGTGCATTTCCGGTATTTGCACTCAGGAGGAGGACACCTGCACTGACGGCACCTGCCGCCCCTATGACAATGGCAGTTACTGTTAGTCTGCTTTCTGTTTTGTCCTCCAGGTCTTTCAGATAAGAGGCGAGCTGATCCACCCGTTCTTCTTCGCAATCTATTTCAGAAGCTACGGCTGATATTTCCAGGGAGGCAAAATTGATGCGCTCGTGGATTTTCTGAGAGAGTTCGAGCAGATCCAGACGTTCTTCGATGGAGGGATTACCAAGTATTCGTTTTTTCTTTTCAACGTAAATACTCAGCGGTTCCAGAATACCTGTCGCATGAGCAATGTTTATACTGTTGAAGCTGAAATAGGAGTTTAACAGGGTGTCGCCGGGCAGTTCGTGTATGGCGACAGGAAGTTGCTCCTTTGTATAAGTATAGGCATTGGTCTGGTTACAATTACTGCGCTCCATTTCGGAGCCGACCTTACTGTTTTTCAGGCTAACACAGGAAACCAGTGACAACAACAAAGCGAAGTGCCTCAGACCTGTACATTTGATCGGTTTTAGAGAGATATTCATTCAGAAAATCCTGGATATGGATACTGGATCAAGTTAAAAACCTCTTTTTCAGCTCCGGAGTCGGCATCATACAAGTGTCGCGCCTGCCTGCCAGTCTGTATCTGCTACTGGCGATCAAATCATAAACCGCATCTCTGACGGGGAGGGGTATGATCTTGAAAATATAAAGAAGTTTCCAGGCTCCCCCTAATTCTTTGAACACCTCAAGTGCAGCGGAAGACCGTAAAAAGAACTGATCCCCCCTTACATAAACAAATGTCTCGTGTTGGTCTGTGGGTAGGCCGAATCGTCGCAGCAATGACTGCCCGCTCTTTGATTGCAGGGATGCGAATCTGAATTTTCCCTCCGGGTCTCTTTTTATGGTGAATTGCACCATTCTATTGCAAAGGTTGCAAACGCCGTCAAACAACAGGATCTGTTTTTCTTCATTGACCATGATCAGGTGTATTTCAGCTTCGGCATGGGAATATTGGCTTTAGAATTTAACCGGTACCGACAGGCAAAAGCCTGGTTAAAGGGGTCCGGACGGCTTCTGAAATCTTAACGGACCAGCGTCTGCAATAGTTTCATTTTTTGTCTGCCGGTAGTTGCATTACTGGCGGATTCAGGATCCGGTTTTTATGTTTCAGATGTGTGTATGATGTCTGCCCTTGCTGCTGCGCCGAAACGGGTTTTGAACCACCACGTCGAAGGCCAGATACTGAACACTATGAGGAGACGAGTGCGCGACCGGGTTGTACATATATCCGAGGCTGAAAACAAAAGGGGAGGCTTCCGGTGCTAACGCGTAATAGAGCGAGAATCTGCTTTCCTGGTAGGCGAAGTGGCTCCAGACATTCGGCGTATTCTTTTTACTGATGGAGAAAAGCTGTTCTGAGCCTGCGATGAGTCTGTGTATTTTTCGGGGATCCAGTTGAATGGCCATTTGCAGTCTGAAACGCGAACGAAACTGATAGTTTTCTGAACTATTCGCAAAATCGGGCGCGTAGAACTTTCTGAATTCTTGCCTGTAGGTCGGTATAAAGCTGAACCTGTTTTTTTTGAATGTCCGGGAGACCCGGCCGTAGCCTCTGAACTCCTGCTTGATTCCCGGGAGGCTGTGTTCAAAGGGAGGTTTGTTACTGTATTCGTCCTGTCGCCGGTAGCTTAGCGCCAGAGAATACTGCCACTTTGAATGGAATTGATGAAAAAACTCCTGGTTAAAAACGACAATAGCCGGCTTGAGCACGGGATTGTAATTGTCCGGGTTACTTTTCCGGCCTACTCCTACGTAAGACATAGACTGCCAGGTGCCGGTACTGTTCAGCTTTTGACGTAAACCCAGCGCGACCCATTCGGCGGTGTGGGCCTTTCCCATGCCAGGCGGACTTATCTGCGCCTTGCTTTCATGGTATAACAGCAGGGACGGGAGGAGATATACAATCCAGAAAAGGTGTCTCATGAAGCGTTTGTTAATTTGCAGAGCCCTCTGCTCCATTTCTCAGGCAAATATTGTTCTCAATTCTGGAAAGAAACGGGAAGGTATGGCGAAATATCAGGGATGGTATCGCTCGGCCAGGTAAAGATACTGAAGCGGAAAGTGATGCTGCCATATAGCCGGGTTCGCCGGATCTTCCTTATTTACTTCATAATAATCCTTGTCTGCATAGAGTACGATAGTGGTTCCGGTCCGTACATAGTAATTGCTATTGTAAAAGGCAGGGGTCTTCAGATCGGGAATCTGTTTGTACACGGCTTTCGACATCATTTTTCCCAGGAATTTCTGGTAATTCCTCTGCGCCTTCATACTGGGCTTGTTCAAACGATTGTAAGCATATTTGAGCGCCATATTTTTGGGGAACTTCTGCTTCCGGATCATCTTTTTTGCGTTTTTAAACGGATTTACAGAAGTGAAATCATTCACAGTCTGTACAGTAAAGGGAACGTCAGGAACCCAGTCGGCGGTGTTCACTACATTGCAGGCCCAGCCGCCGGCAGTCTGGTGCTCATAATCATAAGCATAAAAGAGGTTACCTGGTTTAGGTCCTGCGCTGCAATAGGTTTTGAATTGAATGTCGGAGGGAATTATTTTATCCTTCTTCAATCGCTCCAGATGAGACGTAAGGAGGAAAGTAATGCCGCCGCCCTGGCTATGGCCTGTCAGTATGAAGTCTTTGATGCCGGAACTGTAGCAGGAGTCGATTTTTGAAACAATGCTTTCTGACATGTGGGCCATGGCAATGAGCCACCCGACATGAACTGCCGCGTTGGGGTGATCGGCCAGGTTATAGTCGAAATTTTTGTTATGGTTCAGTACGAGTCGTCCCTTGGCTGGTACCATAGCTGCATAGAGATTTGCGAGGAAGCTCGCTTCGGTCGGAATACTGCCCTGTACAGAGATTAAGGCGATTTTCTTGTCATGATGGGTCCAAAGATCCCAGAGGTTATCGAAGGCAACCACCGGTGAGCGGTACACGAAGCGATATTGGTCCGGGTCGGGAAGGGTGCGGTTGTCCGCCCATTTGTTGAGGGCGATATGCGTTTTCTGATTGATCTTCAGGGTTTCAATGTATTCTTTTTTGTCGAAGTACGGTTTGAGTAATTGTCCGGAAGAGGTGCCGGTGAGCAAAATAAATAGGGTTAGAAAGGGGATTGTTTTCATGTTGTAGCAGAAGCGTTGCGGACGATGTATCGAAGGTACAATGAATAAAGTAGTATATTATTATTGTTGTTGGTGCGACTTATGGTACATACAGGCCCCCGGCTGACCATAGAACCTGCATTTGCAATGAATTCATGTATTAAATTTAGATGATGTTGGCGAATTGTTGACTAAAGGGAGGGTAATTATTTTTAATCGGTGTTACGTGGACTTCTGGCAGGTATAGTTTACACTGACAACTTTTTGGGAATGGATCGTCTCCCAAAGGAAGTGATATCAGGGCAGACGCATTAAAATGAGGAATTGTGTTAAAAAATCGAAAGAATAAGATTTTTTTATACAACACGATAGCGTTGCAGACTATCTAGCCGCTTTTTAACTGTTATTTTTTTTCTTTGATACTTTTGCTTGTCCAAAAGTATCGCAAAAGGACCCCCAAAATAAAGCTTCCCTTGCTCCCTGCCGGGCTTGCACGGACCCACGCTGCCCGTCTAGCCCGACATTCCCTCAACCCACGCCCGCTATTTTGGGTTTGCCCAGCGCGCGGATCGCACCAACCCAACAGGA
>CAZAVR010000144.1:0-8797 GCA_964488435.1 uncultured Cytophagales bacterium
CCAGGAGATACGCAGGAAATTTGAAGAGGACGAAAAACAGCATGTAGCAGCTATCAAGGCGATGCTTCCGGAGATGGGGACATCTATGGCGGCTGTTTACGCGGCAAATAACCTGCTTAACTTTGAAAGCGATATAGAAGAAATAGAGGCGCTTGCCAGAAAGATGGAAGCAGAAAAGCCGTCACCGATGTTTTCCCGACTTTTTGTGAACAATGTGAAGGCCTTTATGAGGAGCCATAATGGTCTGACAATTGGAGAGCTTGCGCCTGCCTTTGTCTTACAGGACACCGCCAGTCAGTTCTTAGAACTGGCTTCGCTGCGTGGAAAATATGTTCTGCTTGATTTTTGGGCATCCTGGTGCCGCCCGTGTCGGATTGATCATCCGGAGCTTGTCAAAATATATGACAAGTATAAGGAAAAGGGCTTTACGATAATGGGCGTGTCCATGGACAGGAACAAGCGTGATTGGGTACAGGCGATAAACCAGGATCGATTGAAATGGAACCATGGCTGGGATGTCAAATCGGAGGTTTCGAATATATATGCCATTCAGAAAGTACCCACCAGTTATTTGCTTGATAAAGAGGGGAAGGTGATTGCGAGGGATCTGAAAGGACCATTACTTGAGAGGAAACTTGCCGAATTGACGGGTCAGTAAATATAGCTAGCTTGTGTACTCATTATATCTCTATTTGAAATGAAAATTGCCATTGTAGGCTGCGGAAACATGGGCATGGCGTTCGCCAGTGCCTTTCTGAAATATGATCTTGTAAAGAAAGAAGATTTTCTTCTAGTCGAAAAGAATACAGAGCGTCAGGCAGCTCTCGCAGACCGGTTTAGCCCTGGGGTGTTTACAGGAATCGTAAACGAACAGGTGGGTGCTTATGATCTGGTGATACTGTCTATCAAGCCTCAGGATTTTGCGTCGGTAAGTGCGGTACTTAAGAATTTTATCCAACCGGAACAGGTGGTATTTTCCATCATGGCGGGGATATCCATCGAAACCATCATCGCGTCATTGGGGCACAGCCGTGTGGTGCGGGCGATGCCTAATACGCCGGCGATGTTAGGTATGGGCATTACAGCTTATGCTGCTTCTCCGGATGTAGAGGCTGTTCGGTTGAGGGAGATAGAGAATCTTATTAACGCGACCGGCAGATCGGTGTTTTTAGAAGATGAGGGATTATTAAATGCGGTTACGGCGCTCTCCGGCAGTGGCCCTGCTTATTTTTTCTATCTTGTGAAAGCTATGATAGAAGCGGGTAAGAATATGGGTTTTGAGGAATCGGTGGCGGCGTTGCTCGTTAAGCAGACCATGTTAGGTTCGTTTCATTTGATTAACAATGCTGATCAGTCTCTCGATGATCTCATCAAGGCTGTAGCATCTAAAGGCGGAACTACGGAAGCGGCACTCAATCGTTTTGGTGAAGGCGGATTGGCTGATGTTTTGGCGAGCGGGATTTTTGCAGCGGAGTCCAGGGCGAGAGAATTGTCAGCGGGGTAACTTTTAATCCGCTTTTTCCCGGGAGACCGGGAGTGGGTTTATTTTTATGATATGAAGAAAGATTTTCACTCGCTTACAGAGCGCAGGCAGCAGCAGTTGATGGCGTTTGACCGCCTTCTGACTATTATGGATGAGCTTCGGGATCAATGTCCATGGGATAAAAAGCAAACGTTGGAAAGTCTTCGCCATCTCACCATAGAAGAAACCTACGAGCTGTCGGATGCGATCCTGGATAGCAACCTGTCTGAAGTAAAGAAGGAGTTAGGGGATCTGATGCTTCATCTGGTTTTCTACGCTAAGATTGCCTCCGAAACCGGTAGTTTCGATATGGCAGATGTGTTACACGGTATTTCGGAGAAGCTGATTTTCAGGCACCCGCATATTTATGGCGACGTAAAGGTCACATCGGAAGAAGAGGTAAAGCAGAATTGGGAGAAGCTAAAGATTAAGGAAGGAAATACTTCCGTTCTGGGTGGAGTTCCGACATCTTTGCCCGCGCTTGTTAAAGCCATGCGTATACAGGAGAAGGCCCGGGGAGCAGGGTTCGACTGGGAGGAAAAGTCCCAGGTTTGGGAGAAGGTCAATGAAGAAATGCTGGAGTTCAGGGCCAACTTCGATAGCGCATCGGGTGAGATTACCGATAAGGTCGAAGCTGAGGCCGAATTCGGGGACCTTTTGTTTTCATTGGTGAATTACGCAAGGTTTGTAGATATCAACCCTGAAAGTGCGCTGGAGCGGACCAATAAGAAATTCATAAGTCGTTTTCATTACCTGGAGAGCAGATCGCGTGCTGATGGCAAGTTGTTGTCAGAGATGTCACTCGCAGAAATGGATGAATATTGGAATGCAGCCAAATTACTGGATAAAAACAAGGCTTAGCGCCTTTTTCGAAATATAGTTGGAAGATTTTTCACCATTGTTTGAAGATCAGGAGACACTATTTGCAGATCTGATACTGCCTGTCCCTATTCCCAGGTTGTTTACCTACAGGGTACCCAGGGCAATGAGCGGATTGATCACAGTGGGAGCCAGGGTAATCGTGCAGTTTGGAAGGAGCCGGGTGACGACGGCTGTGGTTTCTAATATTCATACGCATCCGCCTGCGGGATATCAGGCAAAGTATATTCTGGAGCTTCTGGATGATCAACCCCTGGTAACGTCTTACCAGCTGAAGCTTTTTGAATGGATTGCGGGCTATTATCTGTGTAACATCGGAGAAGTTCTCAATGTTGCCTTACCATCCGGACTGAAAATTACAAGCCAATCGAGGATACAGTTTAACCCGGATTTTGACTACGATCAGCTTCTGACGCTTGAGGAACAGTTTCTGCTTGAGGAAATTAAGAAGAGAGATTCGTTAAATTATGATGAACTTGCGTTTCTGACGGATCAGAAGAACGTTACTGCCCTGATTAAATCGCTGACGGCAAAACGGGCCGTTATCATCTTTGAAGAAGTTCAGGAGAAGTACAAGCCGAAAATTTTGCGAAAAGTTCGTCTCACCGAGGCTGCGAAAGGGGATGTGATTTCTTTGATCCGATCCCTGGACAAGCAGGTGAAGCAGCAGGAGGTTTTGCTGAAGTATCTCAGTTACATACCTGTGCAGAACAACCCGGAACTGAATTCAAAGGGGCTGGAAAAGGCAGTATTTGCCAAAGACGAGATGGTTTCAGATGCGGCTCTGCAGAGCTTGCTGAAGAAGGGTATTTTCGAGCAATTCGAGGTAACTGTGTCTCGTTTTGACGAGATCCCGGATATTCCCACGAAGGAGATCTTATTGACAGATGCACAGAAGAAAGCTTCAGGGGAAATCCTGTCACACTTCGAGTCCAGGGATGTTGTTCTGCTGCATGGTATTACGGGTAGTGGGAAAACCGAAGTCTATATTCACCTGATACAGCAGGCACTGGAGGCGGGCAGTCAGGTATTGTACCTGCTTCCGGAAATAGCGCTTACCACACAGATAGTGGCCCGGCTGAAGAAAGTTTTTGGGGATAAAATGGGTATTTATCATTCCAAATTCTCCGATAACGAGCGTGTCGAAGTTTGGAAAAGTGTGGTCGAGGGGAAATTTCGTTTTATTGTGGGTGTGAGATCTGCAGTGTTTTTGCCCTTTAGTTTGCTGGGCCTTATTGTTGTCGACGAAGAACACGAGACCTCATACAAACAATACGATCCAGCTCCCCGATACAATGCCCGCGACGTCGCCATCGTAATGGCGGGGTTTCACCAGGCCAAGGTGCTGCTCGGTTCTGCCACTCCTTCAATGGAAAGCTACTATCAGGCTGTGAAAGGTCAGTACGGTCTGGTCGAAATGCACCAGCGCTATGGGAATGCCTCTTTGCCTGAGTTTGTACTGGTAGATGTGAAGGCCGAGCGTAAAATGCGGAAAATGCGCGAGGAGTTTTCTTCTGTGTTGTATGACCACCTTGACCATAACCTGAAGGTAGGCGATCAGTCTATTCTTTTTCAAAACAGGAGGGGGTATTCGCCCTATCTTCGGTGTGAAGAATGTGATTGGACGGCGGAGTGCTTCAACTGTGCGGTGAGTCTTACCTATCACATGAGGGCGGGAGAGGTAAGGTGTCATTATTGTGGTCATAAAGAAGAGGTACCTAAGACCTGCCCTCACTGTGGCTCTGCAAAGGTCCGGACAGTCGGCTACGGGACAGAAAAGCTCGAAGATCAACTACAGGTGTTTTTTCCTGAAGCCAGGATTCAACGGATGGACCTGGATACCACCCGTGCCAAAAATGCCTATCAGCAGATCATCAATGATTTTGAGAATGGGCAGATTGATATCCTGGTAGGCACACAGATGATCAGTAAGGGGTTGGATTTTGGCAATGTGAGTGTGGTGGGCATTATGGATGCCGACCGGATGATCCATTTTCCTGAATTCAGGGCTACCGAAAGGGCTTTTCAAATGCTCTCCCAGGTCAGCGGCCGTGCGGGACGACGTGCGGAGCGCCCGGGAAAGGTGCTTATTCAGACAGTCAATACCGCCCAGCCCATTTTGCGGAAGGTGATCGAAGGCGATTATACCGGGATGTACAACGAGGAGATTATTGAGCGGAGGAATTACAACTACCCTCCTTTTTCCAGGCTTATCAAGCTCACGGTGAAGCATCAGGACGTGGCTATGGCAGAACGGGCGGCGATTCTTCTTGCTGATTTGCTTACCAACCAGTTGGGTAAGAGTCGTGTGCTGGGTCCCGAGCCACCGTTGGTCGAGCGGGTGAGAAATCAGTTTTTGTTTGATATTCTCATTAAACTTGAGCGGGAAAAGATTAATTTTAGGGCTGTCAAAAATTTGATAAGGGAGAAGGTCCTGGATATTCTTACAGACAAGAAACTTAAGAACGTCAGTGTAGTGATTGATGTGGATTGTTTGTGAAGCAGGCGACTGGTCAGGCATTCTTTAACGTATTACAATTAACAATTAAAACCAGAACAATTTTGAATTATTACCCTATGTCTTCAAAGAAAACAAAGATTGTTGCTACAGTAGGTCCGGCATCAGAGTCGAAAGAAGCATTGCTGGCACTTGCGAGAGCAGGCGTGAATGTTTTTCGTTTAAATTTCTCTCACGGAAACCACGCTGAGCATAAGGAGAGACTCATTAAGATTCGTGAAATAAATGAGGAATTCGGGTTGAATTTGTGCGTGCTTCAGGATTTGCAGGGGCCCAAGATCCGGATAGGGAATGTCGCAGAAAAGGATGGTGTCCTGATTCTCCCGGGCCGTACATTGGTCTTTACAAATGAGGAGATTGTGGGTACTGCCGAGCGTGTGAGTACGCCTTACGACGGGATGTATAACGACGTACTTATCGGAGAGCGGATATTGCTTGATGATGGGAAGCTGGAGGTTATGGTGACCGGTATTGATGGCTCCAACGTGATCACTGAGGTGATCTACGGTGGGTTTCTCAAATCCAAGAAAGGGGTGAATCTGCCCAATACCATGGTATCTATGCCATCTGTAACAGAGAAGGACTACAGAGACCTGGATTTTGGTTTGGAGAACGATGTGGAGTGGGTAGCTCTTTCTTTTGTTCGCGAAGCGTCGGATATCCTGAAAGTGAAGGAGTACATCAGGTCGAAAGGGAAGTCGTCGCGTGTGATTGCCAAAATTGAGAAGCCGGAGGCTGTGGCTAACATCGATGAGATCATTGCAGCTACTGACGCTTTGATGGTGGCGAGAGGAGACCTTGGGGTGGAATTGCCTGCTGAAGAGGTTCCGCTCATTCAAAAAATGCTTGTGGAGAAATGTAACAAGGCGGGTAAGCCTGTTATCGTGGCCACGCAAATGTTGGAGAGTATGATAGAGAGTGCCAGGCCTACACGTGCGGAAATTAATGACGTCGCTAACTCAGTTCTCGACGGTGCTGACGCCGTGATGTTAAGTGCTGAAACTGCTTCGGGCAAGTATCCCGTGCTGGCTGTGGAACACATGTCCCGTACGATTGAGCGCATTGAGAAGAGTGCGGACTCGCTTTATTTCAAGTACCATGCTTATGTAAACGAGTGTCCTGGCCCTGACATACTGAATGATAACGTGGTAATGAGTGCGTGCAGGCTGGCCAGGGATACCAAAGCAAGGGCGATTATAGGAATAACCAGGTCTGGGTATACCTCCTTCAGGATTTCTCACCACAGGCCCAAGGCGAATATCCTCATCTTTACTTCGAACAAGTTCCTGATGAATACTCTGGGTCTTTTCTGGGGTACGAAGGTCTTCTATTATAAGGGCGATGAGCAGGACTCAACCGATGACACCGTGGAGAAGATCAAAAATATCCTGGTAGAGAATGGCGAATTGAAAGCGGGAGATGTATTTATCAATACCTTGAGTATACCTGTCACAAAGCATGGTAAAACGAATGCACTGAAGCTGAGTGTTGTGGAATAGACTTCCCACGCTGTTAGTGGAACGAAACGACCCCGGTGCCGTGTGGCATCGGGGTCGTTTTATATGGCTGCACGGTTATCAGATATTGCGGGGCCTCCCATCTGCCAGACCTGGCTGCCGTTTCTTATTTCTTGATGTCTACGATTTTTCTGATCCCCTTTTCGGAGGGGTTGTTCGGAAAGGTAACGGTCAGTGATTTTCCCGATTCGTCGTACTCAGCCGAAATATTCTCAATATCAATCGTGCCGGGTATCTGATGGTTATTGATCAACCGGATCGAATGCATTTGTGTATCCGATGAGGGGTTATTCGCATAGATAGGGACGAGATGGTAGACGATCAGACGATTATTGATCACTTCTACCTGAAGACTGTCAATGGGCAGTCCCGGCGTCTTCAGGATTACTTTGTACCCTTCGTCCGAGTTTTTTATGTCAACAGTGGGCTCGCTTGCTCCGCCGTTTATAGTATTGAAGAAATCCATGTTCATCAATACGTCATCTGAAATCTGCAGCTTGTTTTTCATGGCTTTGGAATTTAAAGAATGAAAAATGTATAAGATAGCTCCTGCAACCTGCGTGCCAGGCCTTTTCTCGCCAGGCTTTTTGATGCTTTCGGCTTATTGCTATGACAATATTTCCGTCGAAAGGTTTAACAGCCGTCATTTTGTCCTGAAATTTGGTAATATCAGAAAAAATAGGTAACTTTTATAGATGTATGCCTGCGGTAGCTCCGCACCGCACCGCACCACACTTCGACTGCTCCGCGCTCAGTGAGACAATGAGAGTTTTCAACTGCAAGTAATCACACAGTTTGCTACGGCTTAGCTGTCGCCGTATCTGCGGATAGCCTGTCGAAGTTGTCATCCCATGGAATTCGTCACAAAAAAAGCTGTAGTCTCTGGAGAAACTACAGCTTTTTGGGGTTTGTTTGCCTGATGGCGAACTATTTCCTGGATCTTATTGCTTCCTGGGGGTGGTTGTGCTATCCGAAGCAGCCGCTGTCAAGCCAAGGGCTTCTTTAGCCGCTTTGTTTTCAGGATCTACACTCAGTAACTTGTTCCAGAGTTCTTTTGCTTTTTCGGGCTCCGCTCCTTTGTTCTGATGGTAAACAGCCAGATAATTGTAGGCAGTCTTTAAGAATCCTTTCGGAGTGTCTGATGCCTTTTCTCCCAGTTCTACGAACTTTTCAAAATAGGGAAGTGAAATTCCTTTCTCTATATTTTCCTCCCGGGGATAAGCATTGTAAAGGCTGCTCGCTCTCCAATAATAAGAAATAGGCCAGTCAGGTATTTTGGTAGAAAGTGCAGCAAAAACAGAGTCGGAACGCATATACAGCGCCATTTTCTTCTCAGCTACCGCGGCACTGTCAGGATCTCCCGACTTCGCCGAAAGTCCGGCCGCCATCATGAAATTCGATAAACCCAGATAGTACATATCAAGTGTGAAACCTTTCGCCGTGGTATCCATTTGTATACCTTTCAGGTAGTTAGTGCTCGCCTTGTCGTATTTTTTGTCTTCGTAATAGATTTTGGCAATCTCTTTGTAATCGCTGGCTGCATCTGATTTGTTTGTATCCAGTTCGGCTGCTTTGGTTATGTAAGCAATACCTACAGAATCATAAGTACCGGAGGCTGACATCTTGTTGATGGCCCGACCCAGATACCTGTAATCGTCAGGAATTACTTTCTCTGGTGCTACTTTTAAAAACTCCTGTAGTGTAGATATGGCCTTTTCCAGTTCATTGGTTTTGAAATAAGACCATCCGTACATACGCAGCATGATAGGATCATCAAGCTTTCCCTTGATGGATTCCAGAAGTGTCAGAGACTTTGCAAAGTCATCATTAGTAAAAGCGAATTGCGCAGCTCTAAGTATGGACCGGGGGCTATCTGTTCCGCTTTTCTCCACATACTTATTGAAGTTATCCGCAGCGTTCTTAAACTGACGGGCCAGGAAGAAGAGCTCGGCCAGGTCTTTATAAGCCGGAGCAAATTCCGGATCGGCTTCTATGGCTTTGTTGAAGTTTTCGCGAGCCAGGTTGTAGTTTTTACTGGCAAAAAATATTTCACCGATTCTGTTATAAGCCAGCGCATAATTCGGTTTGACAGTTAATGCATACTCATAAGCTGATACCGCGGGGCCTCCTTCTACTTTCAGCTTAAGTGCATCTCCTTTGGAGATATAAGCATCGGCCAGGTCCTTGTTACGCTTGAGCGCTGCATCGAGCAGACGAATGGCTTCAGCAGGGTCATTGTTATTGCCTTCAAATAAGGTGTAAGCTTCACCTGCGCGGTGCAGAATTTCAGCATTTTTACCTTTGGACTTTTTCTCAGCCAGCTGAAAAAGCTCCTGAGCCTTGGCTTTGTCTCCTTTGCCC
>CAZAVR010000145.1:0-650 GCA_964488435.1 uncultured Cytophagales bacterium
TATGTTTTAAGGTATCCTCGGCGGAGTACCCGTACTTTTTGTTGGACTCCACCTGGGCAAATATTATCGAGACCTTATTTAAAAGAAAGTATATCGAGAAACGAAAAAAAAACCTGATTGCAACCCAAACAGGAATGGACCTTATCGATACCATCCATAACGAACTTCTTAAAAGCGCTGAACTCACAGGCGACTGGGAAAAAAAACTCCGCCTGATCGAGAAAGGAGAATATGCCATGGAAACGTTCAAGAAAGAACTGATAGACATGGTTTTCAATTTAACCAGAGAAGTAAAGTCCAACTCCGGAAAAAGCATTTCCATTGTAACTGAAACTCCTCCACCGCCCCCGAAACCAAAGAAAAAAAGCGCAGAAACGGCTCCTGCGGATATTGAGTCACTTTACTGCCCGAAATGCAAAACGCATCTCCTGAAAAAAGGAAAAACCGCTTTTGGCTGCCTTGATTTCAAATCATGCGGCTTTAAGATTCCTTTTGAGCTTATGGGAAAGAAAATCACGGACAAGCAAGCCGTAGAATTACTGAGCAAAGGACGAACCGGAAAAATCAAGGGCTTTATCATTCCAGGGAGCGAAACGCCGAGAGACGGGCGCATTATCTTTACACAGGATTTCAATTTAAGTCTTGAATAG
>CAZAVR010000145.1:750-8788 GCA_964488435.1 uncultured Cytophagales bacterium
CTGTAGGCTGTAGGCTGTAGGCTGTAGGCTGTAGGCTGTAGGCTGTAGGCTGTAGGCTGTAGAAATACACTACCCTATTATATAAAGATAACAAATTTTTCTGCAAAAACCTAACGTTTCTCTATCTTTTTCAGTTCCGCCTGTATGTAGTCTGCCGACAACCATTGTGTGCCTATCATGACACCCTCTATTTTTTTCGTTTGATTAATATCTTCCAACGGATTCCCTGACAGCAGCACCAGATCTGACACGTTTCCCGTTTTCACCACACCACTATCGGCTTTGTTCAGATACCTGGCAACGTTCACGGTTCCGGTACGCAGCGCCTCATAGGGAGAAAGCCCTGCATCTACAAGGTAACCAAGCTCAAGCTGCGTAGAAAACCCGGGAACATTAAATACTTGCGGAGCATCACAGCCCAGCAGCAGGCCTACACCGTTCTTATGGCATTCCAAAACAAGCTTTCTCCTGAGTTTGATCAGGGCTTCTGCGCGCTCTTTTGAAAAACTCGGATGATGATTATAATTGTTTTTGGCACTCACCCAGCCCTTGATGGTCTGAGCATCCATATACTTCAAATGCGGATCACGCTCAAAATGCGCTGCGGGCTCAGCCGACAGCCATCTCTCTCCTAACGCCTGTGTGGGCACTACCCAGATATTATTTTCTTTAAGGGCTTTCATCAAATCGGGGATTTTCGACAAATCCGCCCGTTCCGCAATCCACGCGCCGAAAAGCCCGGTTTCGCGCTCCGCAAGGGTATCTATGCCGGGCGTAATGGCCTCAACGAACCCATCCAGATGATCAATCGAAGAATACCCGGCTTCTATCGCCCTCCATACGCCCACGCGGAAAGATACATGACCCGCAAAAGGAATCCCTGCTTCTTTGGCGGTAGAGGCGATCGCTGCAAACGTCTCTTTGCTAAGGCCCGGATGCAACTTCAGGAAATCGTACCCTGCTGTCTTCTGCTGCCGCACCATCTCGACCGCCTTTTGCGGGTTCGGTGTACTCTGACCGTTAAATGAAGGTCCTGTCGTGTAGAAATGGGGGCCAAGCACCTCCCCGTTTTTTACCTTACCGCGTAATTCCAGATGCTTCGAACTCCCGAGCATTCCCCTGATGGTAGTGATACCATTGGCCAGATACAGAAACAATACCTCCTCCATCCCCCTGTCATCGGTAGAAGGCACATGTGCATGCATTTCTGCCCAGCCCGGTACCAGATACTTTCCCTTCGCCGGGATAACCTGCGCACTTCTACCGTACTTTATTTTGCCTTTCGCTCCCAAGGCAGTGATCTTCCCGTTCCTGACCACCACAGTTTGATTGTACAGTACATTCGCCTGATCCATGGGTATCACATTTACCCCTTCGAACACCATTTCTTTATCAGCATTGCTCAGGAGCCCCTGCCCGCTGATCTCAAAAACCCATAAAAATGATAAGATAAACAGGATAGCTTTCATGATTTTTTCGGTTAGTAAGTGAAGAAGGACAGTAAAGCAGGCATAGGCGAATATCTACTAAGCTTTCAATTTTACCCTCTGAGCCATTTTCTGCGCTTTCAATGTAAGTTCCGTCGCCTGAAAACACATCTCCTGAGACAACGCCGTCTCGGTTCTGTTCAATATATCGTCAACCAACCGCACTGCATAAGGCAATTCTACCTTACTGGTGTCGATGTATTGCGGCTGGTTCTTATTTACAAGAAATAAATGTCCCCCTCCGGGTTTGCCAACAAGGTCAACCGTTTGCCGGATTTCGATGTATCCCTCCGTTCCCAAAATTGTCAATCTGCCATCCCCAAAGGTATTCAGGCCGTCCGGGCTAAGCCAATCCACCCGAACATAACCCATGCCTCCGTCGCCCCTGAAAACGACATCCCCGAAATCTTCCAGCAGCGGATATTGAGGATGGTTTACGTTGCCTGCCTGTGCTGCTATAATATCCACCCTGGTGGAGCCCGTAAAATAAAGATACTGATCAAATTGGTGAGAAGCAATATCGCAAATAATCCCTCCGTACTTCTTGTTATCAAAAAACCACGGATCACGGGACGGCGCATTCAAACGATGCGGTCCTAATCCTATAGTCTGTACTACTTTGCCGATAGCTCCTTCACGGACAAGTTCTGCCGCCCGGGTCGTCGCACGATTCTCCAGCCGACCGTAAAGAATGGAATAAATTCGCTTCGTTTGTTTTTGCACCTGTCGTATCTGGGCGAGCTGTTCCAGAGAAGTGGCACCAGGCTTGTCTACCAGAAAATCCTTGCCATGTTTCATCACTTGTATCCCCAGGGCAGCTCTCTCATTGGGGATTGCTGCGCTTACCACCAGTTGTATGGAGTTGTCCTCCAGTATTTCCTTTTCACTTGTCGCCTGCTTTATAGCGGGAAATCGCTTCTTAAAAGCTTCTGCAAGTTCAGGCTCTTTTGCATAGAAAGCCACCGGTTCCCCGCCGCCCTTAATGGCCGTATTTACAAGCCCGTAGATATGACCGTGGTTCAGTCCGATGACAGAAAATCTGATTCTCGGCGGCCCTGAGTAGATTTCCGAACTTGGAGATCGCGGGGAAAGAATCGCCGGAGCGGCTCCAATGGGCTCAGGTATCGACGCTATCACCAGTCCGGCGGCAGCACCTACAGATTTCCGGATAAAATCACGGCGGTTACTTTCAGGGGTTACATTCTTCTCAGCTTCCTGCATGTTCATTATTTTAATCGTATTTATGGAGTCTTTTTGATTTCAGATTTAGCTTCAATATATCCGGACTTTCGCTACCTATGGTTTTTCCGGCATCAATACTACCTTTATGAGGTGATCCGTATTCAGGTATCTCGTAGCCATGGTCCTGGTTGTAGCCGAAGTAACTGTCATGAGGTAATCATTCTGTCTGAGCAATTCCTCCGGGTTCTCATCATAAAACATTTTTGAATCCAGGAATCCCAGCCAGAATTCGTTACTCTTGATATCAATCTCGCGCTTTCGCTTTCTTTCCGCCACATATTTTTCAATGTCCTTTGGATCAGCCCCGCCCTTTTTGATTTTGTCTACTTCCTGTAAGGTTCTTTTGATCAATTTTTCCACATTTTCAGGGGCACAACCAAAACCAATGGAAATCCTGTAGTTCCCCGTGGGAATTTTTTCAAGCCTTTCCGATACACCAACCCCATACACCCCGCTTTCCTCTTCGCGGAGCGCTTCTATCAGTTTGATCTGGAGTACCTCACTAAGGGCATCCATCTGGATATTGTTTTCCGGCGTGTAATCATAGTCACCGCTAAAAACAAGGGACACCCTGCTCTTCGGCTCCACGCCCTTAAACACCGTTCTTTCCACGGCACCTTTCAGTGGGCGTATCCCCGGGTGATGATAACTGTCGTTACGTTCGGTGGAAGGCAACCCTCCGAGGTACTTCACGATCAACGGCTTTATTACTTCCGGTGTGAAAGACCCCACGAAAGTAAATACAAAATCAGAAGCATCCGAAAAACGATCCTTGTATATTTCCATGGCTCTGTCCAGGTCCACAAGGTCTACACGCTCCGGTGTAAGGGGACGTTTTGACGGATGATAACTGGTCAGCAGTGCGCTGAGTGTATCGGAAAATACTTTCTCTGGCGTGATGGTGTTCTGAAGGTTTGTGAGGTAATTTTTCTGGTTGGCCAGAATACCCTGCACCACCGATGCATCCTTTCGCGGAGCTGTAAAATAAGCATATACAAGCTGCAGAGCGGTTTCCAGATCCTTTGGATTGGTCCTTCCCGACACCCCCTCGGAGAGCTCACTTATGTACGGATTGACAGATGCCGTTTTTCCGCTAAGGAATTTTTGAAGTTGTGTCTGATTAAAGCCCCCTACTCCCCCTGACTGTACCAGGTAACTCGCAAAACTTCCCGTTTCCGGCTCCTTCGGAAATAAGGAATAGCCTCCCCTTGCGGTGCCCTGAAAAAGAATCTGATCGTTTTTGAAATCAGTAGGCTTCAGAAGCACCTTAACACCGTTCCCCAGTGTCCATTCGGTAACACCTAGCTTCTCCGACTTCTCCACCTTCGTCACTGCCGATCCTGAAGGTAACGCGGGAAGCAGGGGCTCATTGATGACCTCATCCTTGTAGGCCTCCACTTCTTTACCTGCCTCACGCAATATACGCAACACTTCCGCGTCATCAGGAAGTTGCGCCTTCCCTTTCTCCGGCCCCATAATGACTACAGCCCTGTTTTTATCGGAGATATACCTCCCCGCCAAGGCATTTACTTCCTGAAGTGAAATCCCGCTTATGTGTTTTAAAAGAAACTGATAGTAGGCACTCATTCCCATAAACGGCTTGCCGTCCAGAAAATGGGCTTTGTATTCTTCCACATGCTGCGAAGACTTCCATTTGTCTCTTTCGTTATAATACCGCTCCATCGAATTCATGAAACTGCTCTTCGCGCGTTGCAGCTCCGTATCCGTAAAACCAAATTTAAGAATCCGCTCATTTTCTTCAAGAAGAGACACCAGGGCCTTCTCTACACCCGAAGGGTCCTTGGCCAGTGCCATACATGAAAAAGCATCCAGATCTGCCAGAAAACTCCCATAACTGCTATTCCCGTAAATAAAAGGTGGATCAGCCTTTTGGGTGAGCTCCTGGATGCGCTGGTCGAGCATAGAATTAAACAAAGATTGTATCACTTCGCGCCGCGTATCGGCAAGGGTCACTTCCTTACTTTTCGGAAGTTTGTACATCAGTTGAACAACATTCTGCGGAAACTCCGCATCCGTAACCACAGCTACCTTCGTAGAACCATCCAACGGAATTTTGTAGTCCACCCTCTTCCTGGGATTTGCCGGCATGCGGATCCTACCGAATTTCTCACGAATCAACCGCTCTACCTCCACAGGATCAAAATCTCCTACAGCAACAAGCGCCATCAGGTCCGGCCGGTACCAGTCCTTGTAAAACGCCTTTAATACGGCCGGATTAAATTTCTTCAGAATACTGTCTTTTCCAATCGGCAAACGATCAGCATAGCGTGAATTATTGAGAATCATCTTCAAATACCGGTCACGCATACGCTGCTGCGCCCCCCTTCCCATTCTGGACTCCTCCAGTACTACGCCTCTTTCTTTATCTATTTCCTCCACATCGAGCAGGGCTCCATGCGCCCAGTCTTCGAGGATCTGAATACCCGAGCTCAGCAGCCCGGCCGAATCCGTAGGTATGGGAAGCATATACACGGTCTCATCGAATCCGGTGTATGCATTCAGATCCGCCCCAAAACGTACCCCTATCTTCTGCAGAAAATCTACGAGCTGATTTTTCGGAAAGTGCGCCGTTCCGTTAAAATTCATGTGCTCCATGAAGTGAGCAAGGCCCTGCTGAGCATCGGTTTCGAGGATGGAGCCCGCCTTCACAATGAGCCGGAGCTCCGCTCTGTTGCGTGGCTCCTGATTTTTACGGATATAATAGGTGAAGCCATTTTTCAGCTTTCCGACTTTCACGGCGGTATCAAGCGGGACCTTCGTTTCCGCCAGCTTCTGGCCATGGAGTGGCTGGTGGCTCCAGTTCAAAAATAAAAAGAAAACAAAAAAAGCTTTCGCTCTGCTCCGTTCAGACTTCATACAGGTTTTCGATAATTGTCCTTGATGTGCTATGATTCGATTTGAATGACATGAGAAGTATACGGCCTGCTTGTGAGGCATAAATGGAGTCAGCGCTTTACCCTTTCCCAGGTTTCATGTATGGGATCCCCCTTGCTGCTTTTCCCCGAATGATCCCACTTGCCGTTCTCCAAAGACCAGTTAAACCCAAGCGATGCACCAACACGGCTATTATCCCGCGAAAAGAAAGCGATGTGCTCTGTATACTTCCCGTCTCCAATCGTGTACTGCCCGCCTCCCGTTCCGTAGAACCCTTTTACCTCAGGATTGATGGCCACCCACTGAAACCATTTTCCTGAAAGTATTTTCAGGGTCTTACGGGGACCGGTCTGGTGTATTTTTACAAGTGGACCCACACCCCCATTTGCACGTTCGGTAATATGCCACACGCCTGCCATCTGGTTCGTAGTAGCATCGTCGATCAGCGACCAGTTTTTGAAACCGCCATATTCAAAAGACAATTGATTCCTGTTCACCTTAAACGGTATCTTGTTTTCCCCGCCCACTTTGCTGCTGTCTTTTGAATTAAATTCTACCTGGTACAAAATGACGTTCTTATCCCGTTTTGCCTTTCCGCCCTCCGTATATTGAAAAAGCTTTTTCGCCTGATCAAATTCCGTAATCACCAGATATTCGTCGATCACAATCATGGTAACCGTATTACCATTCGCCGTACTTGATTTCCATGCCCCGTTCGGGAGCGTCTGGCCTTTTACAAACTGGCCAGCTACCAATAAGGTGATGAGACAAAAGACTTTCATAAGGATTAATGGTTTTTTGAACAATAAGGATATCAAATGTAAAGAATTGAAACAAAATAAAGACCATACGCATATCTTAATCGTGGCAAAAGTTTGCAAACAGTACCCGGCAGCCCCCGCAAGGCCTCGCCACAGGACATACCGCCTGCTCATTCCCGGCAAAGGGAGGCTTTAGACTGTATTTTACAAAACCTCTTCAAATAAAAAAACCTCATCATACCCCTAACAACCTGAATTTAATGAAGTTCAGAGACAGAGATCACCAAATTCCTTATGCAGATATTAAACCTTTTTACGTTATATAAATCCAAAAGAAGAGTTGAAAATTTAAATACGAGCAGGCCATGAAATCATCAAAATTAATTTTCGCCCTTTCTATTACCGCTCTTCTGATATCGGGAGCTGGGGTAAGCAATCCGGTACATGCTCAACCCGGAGTCACGGTCAGTTTTCAGAGTTTTTATGCAGGCCTGTCTCCTTACGGACGATGGATCAACAATGCACAATACGGATCAGTTTGGATCCCAAATGTAAATGCCGATTTTCACCCTTATCAAACCAATGGTCGTTGGGTCATGACAGACTATGGCAACACCTGGCTATCCAATTACGATTGGGGCTGGGCTCCATTCCATTATGGTCGTTGGTTCATCGACGATTTTTACGGCTGGGTATGGGTGCCAGGATACGAATGGGGACCCGGCTGGGTGAACTGGAGAACGGGCGGAGGCTATTATGGATGGGCCCCGCTGGGCCCCGGACTTCACGTGAATGTGGTCGTCGACATTCCCATGAGATGGTGGTGCTTCGTTCCCCAGGTTTATTTCGGCAGTGCAAGCTGGTATAACTACTGCCTCCCCAGGACGAGAGTGGTTAACGTTTACCACCAGACAACCATCATCAATAATTACTATCGTAACGACAACAGAGTGTACGCCTACGGCCCAAGAAGAGCCGATATAGAACGCGTCACCCGAAATACGGTTCCTGTTTATCAATACAGCAGAAATAACAATAACCGCGAAGTCATCAGAGAAACCAGCCCTAGAGACGGGCGCTCCGGCGAACGCTACACGACCCGCGGTGGGGATCCCGGATATAACGGAAGATATCGCGCGGAGGATGGTCCGTCAGGCAGCCCCAGGGACGCAGACAGAGGAAGAGATTATAGCACCTCCCGACGAGGTGACTATGGTACCACCCCTTCTGATCCCGGAGATAGCAGGGATCGTTCCGAAAGAAGAGAAAGCACCAATACAAGTCCGGACTATGGCACCAGAAGAGGTGGCTCCGGGTATACTGCTCCTCCTGTGTCCGAGAATCCCCGGACTAGTCGCCCTGACGCAGGTTCACGTGGAAACTATTCGGAAAGGGTTCCTGAGCGCAGTTCCAGTGCGCCTGAGTCACGCAGCCGGGGCGCATTCGAAAACAATCGCGCCGGTGGAGGAGATCGCTCCGGAGGCAGGCTTTCAGCACCTGAGCGTCAGTCTGCCCCGGCCCCTCAAAGTCGTGGTAATGCTGCACCGCGGAGAGGAGGAAATGAAGGCGGCGCTCCTGCCTCGCCAGGTCGTGGAAGCAGGGGTGGTAATTAAAAGATCCTCTATTTATTTTAGTGGTGAGGTGTTGGGGGGG
>CAZAVR010000146.1:0-8759 GCA_964488435.1 uncultured Cytophagales bacterium
TGGCTGGAATGGTTGAATAATGCCAATCAGCAGGTGACCAATATGCCTTTCAGTAAAAAGTACCTGAATGGCCCTGTCGTGGCTGCCAGCGATTGGGATATCGACTGGATCGCGCTCCGCTATGACGAAGTACTGATGCTCTATGCCGAAAGTCTGAACGAAATCGGATTTAGTAGTAGTGGAGAAGCTTTTAATATATTGAATCGAATCCGACGGAGGGCGGGGTTGGTTGAGAAGACGGTCGCGGAGGTTAGCGACCAGCAGGCCTACAGACTTTGGATGGAAAAGGAAAGGAGACACGAATTCTGCTTCGAAAACCAGCGTTGGTTTGATCTTGTTCGCACAGATCGTGCGCTTGATGTCATGAAACAATTTTTGAAAGGGTATGGACTTGAGTCAAGCATGCAGTCGAGAGACAGGTATTATTATCCCATACCTCAGTCGGTCATTGACATCAACCCGAAAATTACCCAGAATCCGGGATACAACTAAATGGCTATGCGCCTGGACCTGATAGCGAAGCAGTTGAAAGTATATAATTCCCGGTAGCGGTTTACTGTGTGCCGGGATACCATTAAATGAACGAAGATGATTTTAGTAGAAGCAGAAAGTTTTGAGAATTTAGGCGGATGGGTCGTTGATCAGCAATTTATGGATCAGATGGGTTCCCCGTTTTTGATGGCACACGGATTGGGGGTTCCCGTTGCAGACGCCACGACTACGGTGGCTATCCCTTCAACCGGGCGATATCATGTGTGGGTGCGTACCCGTGACTGGACCGGCCCCTGGAAAGACGAGCAACGGCGTAACGCGGCTCCTCCAGAGGATTTTCCTGGCCGGTTCGAGCTTTTGGTCAATGGTGTGCCGCTTCAAACGCAGTTCGGTACACAAAAAGCCGAGTGGCACTGGCAATATGGCGGCATCGCTTCCATCCCTGAAGGAGAAGCACGTTTGACTTTGCATGATCTTACGGGTTTTAATGGAAGGTGTGACGCCATCGTTTTTACGACGAACGAGACTTTGAAATTGCCTGATGGCGGCCCCGAATTACAGGCATTGAGAAGTCAGCTCTCAGGTGATCAGGCATTATCCTCCGGCATGGAGAAGTTTGATATGGTGGTAGTGGGCGGCGGAATAGCTGGGATATGTGCTGCGGTTTCGGCTGCAAGACACGGACTTCAGGTGGCACTTGTGCACAACCGCCCGGTGGTGGGTGGTAACAATAGCTCAGAGGTACGCGTGCAACTGGGCGGAAAAGTAAATTTGCCGCCTTATCCTCAAATAGGTAACCTGGTAAATGAACTGGATCCGAAACAGGGACAGAATGCGCGACCCGCAGAGGAATACAAGGACTATCTGAAATTGGAGTTGGTTGAAAACGAGCCCGGGGTGTCTCTGTTTCTGAATATGCACCTCACTGAGGTAGAAATGAAGGGAAAGACGATCAGGAGTATCACTGCCCGGCATACCAGGAACGGCCAGCGGATTCGTTTTGAAGCAGATTTGTTTGCTGATTGTACGGGAGATGCCAATCTGGGATATCTTGCAGGGGCGGATTTCCGGGTTGGCCGTGAATCCAGAACCGAGACAGGGGAGTCCATTGCCCCGGAAGAGGCAGACCAAATGACGATGGGAAGTTCAGTGATGTGGTACTCGGTGGAGGAGCCCGGAGAAAGTTTTTCCTTCCCCGAAACCAGCTGGGCTTTGCAGTTTAACGATAAGACAAGTCAGAAGGCGAGGAAAGGAGACTGGGACTGGGAGACCGGCCTGGGTAGGGACCAGATTGCCGAGTTTGAATATATCAGGGACTACGGCTTGCGGGCAGTGTTCGGGAACTGGTCGTTTCTGAAAAACCAAAGTCTTCTGAAGGACGATTTCAAAAGCAGGAGACTGGAATGGGTTGCTTATGTAGCGGGGAAGCGGGAATCACGACGTTTGCTGGGAGATGTGATTCTGCAGCAACAGGACATAGATAACGCCACCTCATTTCCGGACGAGTCAGTGACTACAACCTGGTCCATAGACTTGCATCATCCCAAAATCATCCCCGATTTTGAAGATGAGCCGTTCAGGGCAAGGTGTGTAAAAACAAAAATTGCCCCTTATGCCATACCATACCGTTGTTTTTACTCCAGAAATATCGACAATCTGATGATGGCCGGCCGGAACATCAGCGTTACTCATGTGGCGCTGGGAACGGTGCGCGTGATGAAGACAACGGGAATGATGGGTGAGGTAGTTGGAATGGCTGCTTCCGTCTGCGCAAAGTATAAGGTAAGTCCCCGGGAGGTTTACGAGGGTCATCTTGAAGAACTCATAGACTTATTCAATAAGGGGGTTCCCTCTGTTTATTCGGAAGAAACATGGACCGAGAATCAAACGGCCTTATGAAGCTTCTAAGTATTCCAGGACTGCTCTTCTGTTTGGGAGTAGTCCTTTCTTCCTGCAACCCTGCCGCTGATAGCCTGCAGCAGGAGTCCTCCGCCTTACGGGAAGAGGCACTGTCGAAGCTCCGTTCAACACTTAATGATACCCTGAAATGGGAGAAAGTACATGCAGCCGAATACCTGTTGGAGCTGCAGTATGTGGATGATATTCAGTCCGTGTTTGAGAATGAAGCCGTGAAGTACGGTGATGTCCCATTGTATAGGGTGGGTATATGGCGTGTGTTGGCTCAGATTCCGGCATTGGCCCGGGATCGTAGTAAGTGGATCGGCCATATAGAGGAGGTGTACCGGGATCCTCAAGCTCCCGACCGGGCCCAGGCTGTGGAATCCATGGCCAAGTTAAAATATAGGTTCGAACCGGCAGAAGGAGAGAAAGACCCGGTCGTGGCACTTTTTGCGGTGTGGGCGGGGGCTCAACATTCGGAAGCAGCGGGCGGAGAAGCGAGGAAGAAGCTGATGGAATACCTGACTTCATCAGAAAGTACACCCAGAGAGCGAAAACTTGCAGCCTACGCGCTGCGCCACCTGGATATATCTGGCGGCGAACTTAAGGACCTCAGACGACTCGCGCTTGCCGAATCAGATACCTCAGCAGCCAAAGTTTATTTACTGAGCGCGGTGCTGCATCATACGTCGTCAGATAGCCTGCAAAGGGATCCGTCGGTATTTAATGAACTTCAGCGACTCGGAGCCACGGGGAGCAAAGCCGAGAGATACGAGCTGACCCATGCGCTTGGGGAAAAAGGGACTGTGAAAGACAGGCCTCTTCTCATCGGTATGTTAAACACCACCTCTGAAGAAGGGAAGTTTACGTCGGGCGAACAGGCCGACATACAACTGGGGGCTGCCTACGCATTGCTCAGAGTGGACAGGAGGGTAGTACCTTCGCTCGCCGTTCCCGATTGGATAGTGATCATTGTCTACGGTGTTCTCATGCTCTGGATCGGATGGTATTATTCCCGAAAAAATAAAACCCGTGAGGACTATTTGCTTGGGGGGAGAAAAATGAACCCTGTTGCTGTTGGGATTTCGTTGTTTGCCACGTTGTTGAGTACGCTTAGCTACCTTTCCTATCCAGGCGAAATGATTCAAAACGGCCCGGTGATTTTCGCGGGAATGTTTGCGTTTCCCTTTGTGTACTATGTTGCCGGCTGGTGGCTGATTCCCAAAATAATGCGGATGAATGTAACCAGTGCTTATGAAATACTGGAACGCAAATTCGGACTTCCCGCCAGGATGATGGCTACTTTTATGTTTCTTTCCCTGCGGTTTTTGTGGATGGCGACAATTATTTATGTGACTGTGGAAATTGCCCTGTTTTCAGTAGTGCCTTTTGATAAGTCTTATGCGTTGCCGATAGGAATTGTGCTGATGCTGATTACCATCGTGTATACCGCTATGGGCGGGTTGAAAGCCGTTGTGGTCACGGATGTACTTCAATCCATTATATTTTTGGGAGGTGCATTGGTAAGTATTTTGCTTGTTTGCTATCATTTCAGATCTTTCCTTTCCTGGTTTCCCGATCAGTGGCCGGCGATTTGGAGTCCGCCCAGGTATGGTTTTGATGCACGGGAGCGATCCACTGTCGGAAATGCCATGCTTATGCTTTTCGTCTGGTATATATGTACGACGGGCTCCGACCAGATGGCCATCCAGCGATACCTTGCGACGAGGGATATCGCGGCGGCGAGAAAATCACTCAGGGTGTCATTGTATACTAACCTGCTTGCCAAATGTCTGCTGGGACTGGTGGGACTGGCTGTCTATGCATTTTTCAGCCGTCATCCCCATTTACTTACTGACGGAAAAACATTGCAACAGCAGGCCGACACTTTGTTTCCCAGGTTTATTCTGGTAGGTCTTCCGGTGGGACTGTCGGGACTCGTTGTTGCCGGTTTATTGGCAGCAGCCATGTCCAGTTTGTCTTCAGGGGTTAATTCGGTATCTTCCGTAATCTCTGAGGATATTGTGCAGCGATTCAGAACGTCGGTATCAAGCCGGGAAGGGCTTTTGAAACAAGTCAAAATGCTGTCTTATTTAACAGGAGGGGTGGTTATGATATTAAGCATCTTTGTAGGAAATGTCGAAGGGAATCTTTTCGATGTGATTACCAAGGTTGTCAATTTATTTGTCGGGCCTTTGTTTGTGTTGTTCTTTCTTGCCCTCTTTGTTCCCTTTTCCACATCTTCAGGGGCAATCATGGGCGGAATCAGCTCTGTTGTCGCGGCCTGCCTGGTCGCTTTTTACGGCGTGTGGGGTATTACTGTTTTCTGGATCTTGCCTTTGTCGCTTTTGGTTGGCGTTTTGGTGGGATCAGCCGTAAGTTTTGTAGAAAGTAAATTTGTCAATTCTAAAAATCATGCGTAAAAGTAAAACGCTTGCCAAATGGAGAGCAGGACAGCCCGTACTAGGCATCACCCTGCATTTTAATGATCCCTCCGTGTACGAGCTTACAAGTCTTCTGGGCTACGATCTGATATGGATGGATCTGGAGCACCATGCACATAGCCTGGAAACAGCGGGTAACCTCATGAGGGCAGCCAGGGTGGGTAATTCGGACATCCTGGCCAGACCTGCCAAGGGAGAATTTATGAGGGCAGCACGTTTGCTGGAAGCGGGAGCTACCGGGATTATTTATCCCAGGTGTACCTCCTCAGACGAAGCTGCTGAGTTGGTGCAAAATCTGAAATTCCCGCCCCTTGGTATCAGAGGGTTGGATGGTGCCGGTCCCGACATGCCGTATGGACTCCTTGATCTGAAAACCTATCTTGACATGGCCAATCGTGAAACCTTTGTCCTGGTTCAGATTGAAGATCCCACCGGCTTGGAAAACGCGGAGAATATTGCCCGGGTGGATGGAGTGGATATGCTTTTCTTCGGACCCGGAGACTACAGTGTACAGGCTGGATTTCCGGGGGATTTCAATCATCCGGGATATCATGAAGCTATTCAGAAAGTTTCGGATGCGGCTAAGGCAGCAGGTAAATATTGGGGCACACCGGCGTTTTCGGCGGCCCATGCGCAAAGTCTTTTGGATGCAGGCGCAATGCTTGTCACAAGAGCAAGTGATCTTACCCTGGTCAGGCTTGCTCTTTTGCAGATGAAGGAAGAGTTTTCTGCTTTGGGTTTTACGTTTAATTAAACAAATAGCGGAAAGAGAGTGCCAGTATGGGTGCTCTCCTTTCCGCTATTTTATATTGTTTGACAGGGGATTATTTTTGATGTTTTGAAATTTGGGATAGTTCTGGAAAAGTAGTGTTGAGATCCAGGATTAAAATAGGTAAGACTATTTGGTGTAGCGTGATTACGTTATCCTAATGTCCTTTTTTGATAAAAAACCGTTTAAGTCAACAAATAAGAGAAGTAGACAGAGATGATCCATTACAATTCCTGTCAGAATACATTGACTGGCTCGGAAGCACACTTTAATTCCTGTTTGCTATTGACAAGCTGAATAGAAAATACATTTTCACGGGTATCCTCATTTGTCGTAGCCCAAAGCGCATCAAAAAGTATGTCTAGAGCCCTGGAGCATGACATACTATCGAACCAATCAGACTTTACCTGGAGTATATAAGAAGTAGAGCTGTCTCCAGGGTATGCCTCTTCCAAACAAATATCCATCAGTGGATATCCTGAGCTCTCACATTTAGCTACGAAGGGCTGAAGTAGTTGTTTTAGTTGGCTTCTATCCATGACAATAACCCATTTTCTTCAGATAATAAATTTACGGTCTCCCTCGCATCTTCTTCCGATATTGACCCACAACACCTGTACCTAATATTTTCGTCCCACTTATTAAACATTAGCGAGTTAGCTTTAGCTAAGCTTCTGTTCCACGCTTTGTCTTTATCAAATATTTTTTTTAGTCCGCTAAATACCAACAATAAAAACAGATTATGAGTTCTAATGGCCTTTCTGATCTCGTTTATACCTTTTATTTGAATAGAGTCCGAAGAAGAGTCGTCTAATAGGTTCGGTATTCCAAGCTTTTCGCATATTTTGGCCTTTAAAGATAGCTCAACACTATATCCTGCCAAATAAAATGCTCCGTCAAATTTGTCGTTGTCATAAAGTATCTTCGCCTCTTGTAAACGCTGATATGACAATTCTCTTATTTCCGTAGGGTCTTTCATCTGTCAAGGAGGGGTATTTTGCAATTAAAAGGCTCGTTAGCGCGCAATATACTCTTGGATTGCTTTGGTATATACGCGCGAGGCTCAAGCGTCCCTGTAAAGAGACCGGGGTTACTACAGAAGTGGGTGTCTAATACAATCAAGAGTTTCGCCTTTAGATTTTACGTTCGATTAACTAAATAGGGAAAAAGGAGAGTGCCAGTATAGGTATTCTCCTTTCTTGTAACAGAATATAATTTGTGTATGTCATGATTTTGTTACGATAATCGGAGTTTTATTTTGTTTTCTTAGTGCATCTGTAAGAATGGATGTTAAATTTTTTATTTTCTAACAATTTTATTTGGTTTGGCATTATGGTTTTTTTTGTCTGCCCTGCATTTCCTCTGCACTATTCCTGCGCTGCTGTACAGAGTTTTTGCTAAATTTGGCGATTCTACAGTTGTATAAGTGAGTCAATGAACGGCCAAAACAGAAAAGATATTTACCCCGGATTGCGGGTGTCTATCATCCTGAAAAAGGATCAAAGAAGCGGAAAGCTTACCCAAGGTGTGGTACAGGCGCTACTCACTTCCGCTCCCTATCATTCACGCGGCATCAAAGTGCGACTCGAGGACGGACAGGTGGGAAGGGTGTTCGAGATCCACCCGGAGGAGTAGGCGTAATTTACAGGCGTCGCAGACTCAGCCCGCCGCACTTCACAAGACATGGAACGACTTTTGTAATCACCTCCATCTAAGGAGTGTGACACGTCATGTTTTCCAAAGCAATATCAGTTGCTTATTTTCCCGGCGATAAGGTGTTTTCGCCAATGCATCTTGGTGTATGGCGAGGACAATGCGCTTAGGAAATTCCGGCAAGGAGAATTCCCTTTAGACAGGCAAATGGCATGACTCCAACGTCTTTTTCCAACTTTTAATTTAAGGTCATGAACGAGAATCAGGAAAATCTAAACCGTCAGGAGGCGGTAAAAAAGCTGCAAAAACTGGCTGAGGGCATTGATGTATGTATGTTTGGGACGAATTTGGGCGAAATGCCCATTGCTTTCTGTCCGATGAGTGTGCGGGAAGTAGATGATAATGGGACGGTGTGGTTTCTTTCGGGGGACGATAGCGTGCACAACAATCATATCAGGAATGATAGAAGGGTTCAGTTGCTGTTTTCACACCCGTCCGATTACAAATTTCTCAGTGTGTTTGGTCATGCGGAAATCCATAAGGACCGGGCAACCATTGATGCGCATTGGTCTGAAATAGCCAACGCCTGGTTTGAGAACGGGAAAGATGATCCCAATGTGTCTGTCGTCTCTGTTAGACCCGAAAGTTCCTATTATTGGGATACAAAAAGTAACAAGATAGTTTCCTTTATGAAGTATGCTTTTGCTGCGGTAACCGGCGGTACGGCAGACGAAGGCCGTGAGGGGAATCTGAATATTTAGGAAGTAATGGTGTGCTTGCGCAGTCGATACTATCGCTTGTGCATGCACACCATTATTTGCTGTATTTGAACATCCAGTTGTAGATATCTTCCTGGTGAAAAAGGCGTTCGACCGATCCGTGTGTACCACCGGGGATAATGGTAAGCGTCAGATCAGCAGTTTTATCACAGGCGAGAATAGCGTTAGCAATTTTCTTCGATTCTGAATGGGGGACCGCCCTGTCCTTGTTTCCATGCTGTATCCAAAGCGGAACCTGAGTCAGGTTACAGGCATATTTCTGAGAGCCTCCTCCGCATATAGCCACGGCTGCTGCAATTCTGTCGGGATATTTTCCAGCCACATCCATGGTCCCGTATCCGCCCATACTCATCCCGCATACATATACCCTGGATGGATCTCCTTTGTAAGTATCAATCACGTAGTCAATGACTTCCAATACCTTATCCGGATTCCAGCCGCCCTGACTCTGGGGAGCGACTACTATCGCCGGAAGTTCTGTTTTTCCCCTGTCCATGCTGTAAAGTACCCCGTAGCGCTGCACACGCTTCAGGTCGGTGCCGGAAAGGCTTCTCCCATGTAAAAAGACAACTATGGGAGGATTGCTCTTGAGAATCTCTTCAGACGGGAGGTCCAGAAGAAAGGGATATTGGGTTTTTTTTGTGACGGCTATTCTCTCTGAGTAGCCATTGGAAACGTTCAGAAACGAGAACAGGCAAAAAAGCAACATGAAAGAAGGAAAGC
>CAZAVR010000147.1:0-3579 GCA_964488435.1 uncultured Cytophagales bacterium
AAATCTCAGTTGAGGGAAAAGGGGTGAAGACAAAACATGCTTTTTCCCAAAAGAATAGGAGGAGGTGAATTTCCCATTCCGGAGACTGAAAACCGAAATAGTTTGTCGAAGGGGATCGGCCAGCCAGTATTCTTTTATGCCGTTTGTTTCGTAAAGTTCATATTTGATGCTCATTTCCAGGGCAGTATCGTCCGGCGATAAAATTTCGAGGATCAGGTCAGGGGCGCCAATGCCGCCGCGACTATCCATTCTGGAAGCATTGCAAACGACACAGAGATCGGGCTGCACTACCGTATGAATTAGCCTGTCGTCGGTATGCGTGGGCGCGTCCGGAAGACGGACGTCAAAGGGAGCCAGGAAGACTTCGCAGGGATGACCTTTTAAAATGGAGGAGATTTGCATAAAGATATTTCTCAGAACTGCCTGGTGCAGCGTGCCCGGTGAAGGATTTATTTTGTGTATTAGCCCGTTGATTAGTTCCACGCGGTCTTCAAACTTCCACTTAAAATAGTCGGCATAGGAGTAGCGCTTTGTTAAATCCAGCTGGTGAAGAGAAACGATTTCGAACCCGTTGGTCGTGACGGGTTCTTTCGGTATTCTATTTTTCATAAGAGGGGCTGTTTGTTGAAAATGCTGCAAAGTGGGGTTTACGGCGGGTTTGGGAGGGCTAACATACGGATTTCCAGGTAAAAACCGAGCAATTGGCTTGCCTCAATTTTCGAGAGAATCAGGTTGTACAGATTCCTTTATTACTTCGGGAGGGAGAGGGTTTGGTCTATTTTTCCAGCGGTTGATAGGGTGACGCGGGTTTTTGAGGGCTGAAAAAATACTGAAATACGTAATCGTAGTTAAAGCGGCTCACGAAGTGATCCATCAGGTGTATTTCACCCTTGTTTTCAGGCTCGGTACCTTTCATCAACCGAAAGACAATCCATTGCGGTTCTCCTGTGGCCAGGGCTTGTTTTACTCCCTTTTTCAACCGGAGCAGCGGGAAACCATCGGCTTTCGGATCGCGGTGCTCCTGATTGAGTTTCTCCATGCCAAGCCAGTAGATATCTTTGCCCGGTTCTATGTCTGCGAGTTTCAGAATATCAATCTGGGTGCCGGAAACGTTGCGGATATAGATAAACTCCTTCTCCCTGTTTTTTATTTTTTCGCGGAGCAGACGGAGGCCCGTTTGTGCCTTCTCCATCAGATTGTCAAGACGCGTACCGTTATTGATGGCGATATTGTACATCATGGGCAGTCTTTTTTGCAAAATATCAGCAAGTTCTCCTGCAGTAACTTGTTCAAACGGCAGAGGATTTCCGTCACGGGTCATAATTACCACGTAATAGGGGAGGGTGCCGTAGTCTAGTATTTTGGGAGGTACCAGGTAATGGTCGTATTTGCGGAGGTTAGGGCTGTTGGTGAAATTCCGGTAGTGTGCATCCTTTTCCAGGCGATCACTTTCGTATTCTCCCTTCATGCCTGTATGATACCTGGGCATGGTAAAATAAAACTCGTCTGGTGAAGACAAATGGACCATTTGCTTGCAGATGAGTTCCATGCTGTTGGCCATGATGCTCCACAGAAAGTGGTTGTCGCTTTGGGACCAGAATTGTCTTTTTTCGGTCTTTTTCAATAGAAAGTACAATTTCGCATAGGCTCCGTAGGTGTGTGGCACTGCGTTTAGATTGTTCTTCTCGGCTTCGTTGAAATCATAGTATTTACTGGTAAGGGCCTGGGTCGGGGAGGGGATGAGTACGGATGGCCGCAAGTCACCCAGCAAGCCCCTCGGTGTGAACGACAACTGCATCCATTGAGCTATCTGCTGGGCCTGGGCAATTTGCCGGGCCGTGTAGGTCCATCCATTCTGGGAAATGGGCTTGGGTGGTTCCTTAAATTCCAGTTTTCTGATCCAGCCGACCTCGGTGTTCTGAATGCTTTGCCGTGAGTAATTGCCGTTGGCGTCAGGAAGTACGTTCTGAGCCATCGAAAATGTCAGCGAAAGCAGCAACAAAAGAACAGCGGAGATCGGAGTTTTCATACAGTAATGGTGATGATGGGCTCGTTCGTCGCTTCCCGATGCAAATTTAGTGAATTTCAAGAGTTAAAGTGTGCGGAGTCACTCCATTCAATAAATCACTGTAACGGAGCTACGTATCACAAACCGGTTGTGTACTCTGACGACATAAGGGTATACACCCGGAGGGACTTTTGCGCCTTGGTAGGTACCGTCCCATTCTTGGCCTTTTTGGGAGGCGTGAAAGACGCATTGTCCCCAGCGATTGTAAACCCATACTTCCAGATGACCATCGAGGTCGGCTCTTACGGGCTTCCAGGTGTCATTCAGGCGGGAGTTGTTCGGGCTGAAAGCACTGGGGTAGAAAGGCTCTTTTGGCATTGGTTTAAGAAAAACCGAAACCCTGCTCGAATCGGGGCACCCGCCGGCAGAGATACCGAATACTTCATATTCTCCGTTCGCGATGCCCGGAATCAGGTGAGCCCTCGCTTCCGTATTCGAAAAAAGGTTTTCCGGCGTCCAGCGGAGAATCTGATAGTCGTCCTGATTGGAATTTACCTGCAACCTGATCTGATCTCCGGCAAAAATAGCCTCCAGGCTGTCAGCTGTGAGTGAGATCTCAAACGGATCTACGGTGATATTGACGTGCCGGATCAGGCTGTCGCACCCGAGTGTATTTTTGTGAATTTCGCGGAACGAGGTACTGCTTGTATATACTTCTTCGTCGTAAGTGACTGTTTTGCAGCCTGCCAAGTCGATGTTTTTGATTTCCGGCTCGTTGCGGTGGATGGTGATGTTGGTACTTATGTACATACTGTCGCAGCCCGCTGAATTGAAAAGCGTATCCCGAACAACGGTGCTTTGGTCGTAGGTGATGCCGCGCATGGCAAGGGGCCCGCACGATACGGTATCCCTTTCTACCGATACAGGGACGGCAGAAACGGTGAGGTAGAGTTCGGTGGTGCTGTCACATCCCGTGATCGTCGACACGGTGCGAAAGGAAGTTGTATGATTGCCGGTACTGTTGAATGTCATGGAATTCCAGGTGAAAGGCAGATCTTTGGCGCAAATGGTTTTATACACTGTCGCCCGGAGATGGGTGAGTACCCTGGTGGTGATGGTATTGCTGGTTACTGTCTGCGGCGCTGAACATCTGTCGGATGAGCTCACAGTAACCGATATCACGTCGCCGTCTTTCGGGAAGGCATCGGTGTAGGTCAGGCTGCCGCCAATTACCTCTGCGTTGTTCTTCCACCAGCGGATGGTTGGTGAAGTGCCGGCATGCTGAATGGCAGCAGTATAGGTGACGGGTGTGTTCTCGCATATACTGTTGTTAACGGTGCTGGACGAAATGGAGACAGCTGTTGTCTCACGAGGTTTTATATTAACGGACAACTGATTACTGTTGAACGTTTCCGGGAAAGAGCATCTGTCCTGGTTGACCAGGCGGACTTCCATCCTGTCGCCGTGTACAGGTACGGTTGTATAGGTAGAATTTGTCGCCCCGGGTATATCGGCTCCATTTAACATCCATTGGTACCTCACGGAACTGGTTCCGGTAAGGGATGCCGTAA
>CAZAVR010000147.1:3589-8747 GCA_964488435.1 uncultured Cytophagales bacterium
GTAAAGGTCACCTGTTCGTCTGCACAGATGGGATCGACACTTGCCTGAATGACGGCCGATGCCGCTGTGGGAGGTGTAACCTGAACATTAACTGCTCTGGTAACGGTTTCACCGCAGGCATCGGTGGCTGTTATGCTGTAATTGTGTGTCTGAAGATCGGGATATACAGTGATGTCCCGGGATGTTTCGCCACTGTGCACCCACACGTAGCGATAAGGTCCTACGCCGAAGTCGGCCGAAGAAATCAGTTTCACTGCTTCTCCGGGGCAGGCCACAGTAGCCGGATCCGCCGGGGCTGAAGTGAGTTCTAGCGTGCGTCCCTCCACCGTCATAACAAACGGGCCATTCCCCTGCACACAAGAAGACTCGCAGCCCTCAGGCCCCATACACATGCGCACAATGGACAGACTGACAGGGATAGTCGCAGGCGTACAGGAAGGGGTAAAGCAATTGTTGTATGCTTCGACTCGGGAGACATTTCCCCCGGAGGTGCCGGGCGTACGGGGAAGTCCGTCGGCAAACCAGTTAAAGTTTGTTCCGCAGCCGGAATTGCCCAGCGAGTACAGGAACCGCATTTTATCGCGGGTACATGGTGCCAGTGTAGTGATCATTGCCCGCACGTATACAGCCGTGATGGTGGTACGGGCGGGGACATCCAGGTTCCAGGTGTAGCTGCAGCTTCCGTTAAAGTCGTGCGAACAGTTTTCGTTGTTGAATGAATTTAGCGGCGTGGCGGGAGTGAAGTTCGCCGGAGTGCCGGTTACAAGAGGATCTATCACCACAGAGCCGCTCTTTAAAAGACCTCTGATTTCATCATCGTTGATCCGGATACCCATTTCTGTTCCCTGGAGCAGATAGGGCATGTATCTGGCAGCGGACGGATCGGCTTCCGGATAGAGCAGCGGTCGCCCTATTTTTCCCAGGGATTTTCCGGCTTGCCTGACGGAAATTTCGCTCATGCCGGTGTCAGTCTGCTCTGGGTCGGTGAAATTTAAGGATAAATCGCGGGCGTGCAGGCGATCGGCGATCAGAAATTCGTGAAAGCCTTTGAATTTCCATTGGCGTACAATGAGGTTGGTTTTGATCTGTCCGGCCATAACCTGCATCTCGGCATCCACACCGGGGAATATGTCTTTGACGTAAATCCCGTTGTCGCCGGCTGTATACCGGCTCCAGTCGGCTTGGGCGATCAGTACTTTCCCGGAGGATTTTCTTCCATAAAGCACCCAATCGTTAAAGTAGAAAAGGGTGCTGTCGATTTTCATGTAGGATTTTTTCCTGGCAAGATCGAATCCTACCGGCGTGGGCTGCCGGTCTGCTTCGAGGATGTCCTTGCCTTTTTGACGGAGTCTGCTGTCAATCATCAGCCATTGCCCGTCTTTTTTGTAATGTATAGGAGAATAGGCACTCTGTGAAAACGTCCGTCCGGGATTCATAGCGTCTACGTAGAATCGGGTAGTGGCGGTTCTTTTGGCGAGAATTTCAATCGCGTCGTCAGCGGGCTGTTCAGGAGCGAGGTAACCGGCGTCAGGGTGTTGCCGGAACGTCGGATTCAGACGCTTCCATTTATCGTCCGGTGTTTTAAAACGTACCGAAAAGGTGGTGTAGTTGGGTTTGAAATCCGGAAGAGCGAGTAACTGCTCGTTTCCTCGTTGAGCTGCTGGAAATTGAGAAAAAACGGTTGACACACACAGCAGACAATAGACGAACGCGGATAGAAAATAACAAAAACAGCTATATGAAAAACGTTGCATGCAGCGCGGACGAAGCGTTTCAAAACCATGAAAATAGTAAAAAAAAGGATGAACGGAGACAAATTCTCTATTAGTTTTGATGAAGCGTTTCGGAATAAGCCTGTTGCTCAGGTGTTTCCGACGTTTATTTCTGCTGATTTGTCCTGGAATCAGTAAAGTGGGTGCCCGTTGTTTTTGGTGTGCGTTTTCTGTATATTTGCGCCCCCATTTTTCCCAAACTCACATCCAGGCTATGACTCCAGAATACATCGAAATCCGCGGTGCGCGGGAAAACAACCTGAAAAACGTCGATCTGCGTTTGCCGAAACGGAAGATCAACATCTTCACCGGGGTCTCGGGATCGGGTAAGTCGTCGATCGTTTTCGACACCATTGCCACTGAGGCACAGCGTCAGCTGTACGAGAACTTCAGTATGTTTATCCGGAACTTGCTTCCGAAATTTCCACAGCCTGATGCAGATGCCATTGAGCAGCTTAGCATGGCCGTGGTGGTGGACCAGAAGCGTCTTGGAGGAGGTTCGCATTCCACGATGGGCACGATTACAGATATTTCTCCTGTACTTCGCGTATTGTTTTCGCGTATCGGCCGGCCCTGGACGGGCTATGCCAATATGTTCTCTTTCAATGATCCGCAAGGAATGTGTCCTGATTGTAACGGAAGAGGAAGGAAGCTCGGATTTGACGCGTCCAGGTTTGTAGATCTTTCCAAATCACTTAAAGAAGGTGCTATCCAGGCCCCTGGCCTGGCAGCCTGGGAAAAGGATATGTATGTGCACAGCGGCTTTTTTGATCCGGATAGAAAACTCTCCGACTATACGGCGGAAGAAATGGACCTATTACTCTACAGTGAGCCGAGGAAGGTAAAAATGAAGTTCGGCGAAGGTAACATGAATATTACCTACATGGGGTTAATCGAGAAGTTTGAAAAGGCGTATATCCGTCGGGATATCAAGACGCTTTCGGATAGGACGCAGAAAACGATCATGCCTTTCCTGGAGGAGAAACAGTGTCCTGCCTGTGGTGGAGCAAGGCTTAACGCTACGGCGCTGTCGTGCCGGATCGGGGGAAAGAACATCGCAGAATTGTCGGCCATGGAAGTGGGGGAGCTGATTCCTTTCCTTAATAAAATTGAAGATCCCGTGGCT
Organism: uncultured Cytophagales bacterium; assembly: GCA_964488435.1. Classification (GTDB taxonomy): domain Bacteria; phylum Bacteroidota; class Bacteroidia; order Cytophagales; family Spirosomataceae; genus JBEBSO01. Next base: position 6,488 of record CAZAVR010000147.1, read on the forward strand.
GTACCTATGATCCGTACACTTACCGAGCGGCTGCAGCACCTGGTGGATATGGGATTGGAATACCTGACATTGAACAGAGAAACCGACACGCTTTCGGGAGGTGAATCACAGCGGGTGAAGATGGTGAAGCATCTTGGAAGTAGTTTGATAGATGTGCTTTATATATTTGACGAGCCGAGTGTAGGGCTGCATCCCAGAGATGTCTACAGGCTCAATGGTCTGTTGCGGAAGCTCCGCGACAAGGGAAATACGGTAATAGTGGTGGAACACGACCCGGATGTGATCAGGATAGCCGATCATGTGGTGGACGTGGGGCCCCATGCGGGTACAAAGGGCGGGCAGATCATGTACGAAGGAGATCTTGATGGCTTGTTGAAATCGGATACGCTTACCGGCCGTTATCTGAAACAGAACCTACCGCTAAAGACGGCCTGCCGGTCCGCCCGTGGTCAGTTGCCGGTTACAGCGACCGGTATAAACAATCTGGTAGACGTTCATGTAAATATTCCGGAGGGAATCATGACGGTGGTCACAGGGGTGGCCGGATCCGGGAAGAGCTCATTGATACACCAGGCGTTTTTGAAAGCTTATCCACAGGCTGTAGTCATAGACCAGTCGGCGGTGGGGACTTCTACCCGGTCCAATCCAGCTACCTACACAGGAATGATGGATCTGATCCGGAAAGCTTTTGCAGCTGCCAATAAAGTAGATGCATCTCTGTTTTCATTCAATTCCAAAGGTGCTTGTGAAAACTGCCAGGGTACAGGTGTGATCTATACAGATCTGGCATTCCTTGAAGGCGTAAAAACGCCTTGTGAAGTATGTGAAGGCCGTCGTTACAAGGAGGAAGTGCTGGCCTATCGGTTTAACGGCAAGTCTGTCTCAGATGTGCTGACCATGACCGTGCGTGAAGCGGCCGCCTTCTTTACAAGTAAAGACATTTCAAAAAAACTGGATACCATGATCGAAGTCGGTTTGGAGTATCTCACGCTGGGGCAGCCGCTGAGTACGCTTTCCGGAGGAGAATGTCAGCGGATCAAGCTGGCTAGCGAATTGCATAAGAAGGGCAGCATCTACGTGATGGACGAGCCTACGACTGGTTTGCATCTTTCAGATGTAGGCCGGTTGATTGAGTTAATGGATGGATTGGTAAACAAAGGAAATACGGTGATCGTGATCGAGCACAACCTTGATGTGATACGGAATGCCGACTGGATTATCGATATGGGGCCGGAAGGTGGCCACCGGGGAGGTCAGGTGGTGTTTGAAGGAACTCCGGCAGAATTGTCCTCTTTCGCAGGTTCTTACACCGGCGCACATCTGCGGGCTTTGCCACTGATTTGAGAAGGACAGGTGGCGTCCGCAAAAGTTTGGTACTGTGATCCTCCTGACGTTTTTCAAAAAATAATTGAATGATAATTGAAGGGGATCTATTCGAAAAGTCGTCTATATAAAGCAAGTCCGAGTTTTGTCTAAATTGTGCAGAGAATTGTTATATTTGAGGTGAGATTATGCGCTGGTTTTTCAGAGCACAACCTGGTTAAGGAAAGATGAGTATTACAGAAGGTGATCAGAAGGAGCAACCGGAATCAAAGCGATTAGAAAACTTTGAAAGGACCTATGCGTCCCTTCATCAGGCGGTCTATGCCAATATTTTTCGCGTCGTCCGCAATCCGGTGGTGGCAGAGGATATTCTCCAGGACGTATTTTTGACCTACTGGGAAAACATGTGGCGCCTGGACACTGATCGAACACCCAACTGGTTGTTTGTAGTCAGCTTTAATAAGTCGCTCACTTATGTGAAGAAGACGGCCCGTATTGGTCTTGAAGATTATCCGGAGCACCTCGATGAACCTGCCGACCTTCCGGAGACGGATGAGATCGCATTTGAAGAAAGGCTGACCCTCGTTTACGAGGCGATAGAATTCCTTCCGGAGCGAAAGAGAGAAATTTTTAAGCAGTATCGGATGGAGGGTAAAGCTGCCGAGCAGATCGCTGTTGAAATGCATTTATCCGTTCATACTGTGAAAGATCATTTGAAAGTCGCGAACCGGTTGATACGGGATCGTTTTGCACAAAAAACAGCGCTAAAGGCCGGAACGGAGCTCGCGTTATTTGTGGCGCTATTGACATATTAAAAAAAAATCAAAAAAAAATCTTAAAACCTCCATCCTGAACGATCGCTTTTAGTATTTATTAAAAAAGACGATCAAATGAAAGATATAGGGGACTTGTTAGAAAAACTTTCGGAAGGGAAACT
>CAZAVR010000148.1:0-8653 GCA_964488435.1 uncultured Cytophagales bacterium
CGCTGCACAAAGTGTGCTGATGGGCGCGGGCCCGACCAACCTGGAAGGACGATTCTTCAGAACGTGGGAATAGTGAAGCCCCTTCCGGGCTACCTGCAGGAGTTGCGCTCCCTGGCCGATGCAGATGGATTCCTGTTGATTTTCGATGAAGTAAAAACCGGGTTCAGGCATGCACTGGGAGGTTATCAGAGTATCTGCGGTGTCACGCCCGATCTGAGCACTTTCGGAAAGGCTGTTGCAAATGGTTATCCATTGGGAGTCATCGGCGGGAAGAAGAAATTTATGGATTATTTTGTTCATCCGGATAAATCCAAAAGGGTGTTGATTGCGGGAACGTTTAATGCATTTCCACTCACTACAGCAGCGGCCATCGCCACACTCGAGAAACTTGCTTCTGCTGAACATGATGTATATGGCCATGTAAACGAACTGGGCGGTATGCTTGAGGAGGGACTTAATACTATTTTCTCCCGGACAGACAAACCGTTTACCATCGTAAGACAAGGTTCTGCTTATTGCGTTTACTTCATGGATCATGCGCCGGTCGATTTTCATGACATACTCGACCATCATGATTTTGATTTTGACAAACAGTACAGAGTAAAGCTTATCGAGCAGGGAATTTACAATTTCCCTATGCCGATCAAGCAAGGCAGTATTTCTTTTGCGCATACCAGAGAAGATATACAGGAAACACTGGAAAAGACAGAGCTTGTAGTAGATAAACTATTTCAGAAAGTTTCTATATCCTGAATTTATTAAATGAAAATTACATCAATTGAAACTTTCGTCTGCCACGCGCGGATGAGAAACTGGATCTTTGTCAAAATCAATACCGATCAGCCCGGATTGTGGGGATGGGGTGAAGCTACGCTGGAGTGGCACACACGTTCGGTGGTGGGAGCTATTGAAGACATGGCTACGTTGCTGGTGGGAGAGGATCCCCGCCGTATTGAATATCTCTGGCAAATGATGTACCGCCAGCATTTCTGGCATGGCAACGGGATCGTCCGGGGTACAGCCATCAGCGGGATCGACATAGCGCTTTGGGACATAGCCGGTAAGATTCATGGTGTTCCCTGTCACGAATTATGGGGCGGGCGCGTCCGCGATTACATCCGGCTATATTGTCATTTGGGTGGTGGCAAAATGGAGGACTTTTATGAAACAGCACCCGGAGATGCGAAGCGATTTGGAGAGCTGGCTCTGGAGGCAGTAGAGGACGGTTTCACGGCGTTTAAATCCATGGCTGTTCCTGTAACCATGCCGCTCGAAGGTCTGCAGCCAATTCGTTATGCGGCTGCATGTGTACAGGCGATGCGTGAGGCGGTTGGGGATGGTATCGATATCATGGTAGATTGCCATGCGCGCCCTTCTCCGCGTATGGGTCTGCAGTTTGCCAAGGCACTGGAGCCCTACGGTTTGTATTTTTTTGAAGAGCCTTGCTGGCCCGAAACGATTGACGATATTGCATTGATTCAAAGGGCAGTTACTACTCCCATAGCCAGCGGAGAGCGGCTCGTCGGGGTGCATGCTTTCAGAGAAGTGTTTGAGAAACGTGCCGTCAGTGTGATTCAGCCTGACATTACGCACTGTGGAGGATTGAGTGAAGTGCGCAGGATCGCTGCTATGGCAGAAGCCTATCGTGTATCCATAGCACCACATAATCCTCAGGGGCCAGTCAGTACGGCGGCGTCCATCGAGTTCGGTTTCTCGGCTCCTTCCTATATTATTTGTGAAAGCGTTCACAGTGATGTTCCCTGGAGGGAAGACGTGGTCAGCGAAGGATTCACAGTGGAGAAGAAGGGCCGTGTCGTGAAGCCCAACCAGCGTCCGGGGCTAGGCATTGAAATCAATGAAGATGAGGTGAGAAAACACCCGTTCCAGCAGGAAGTGTTGCAGCGAACGTTTTACAAAGACGGTAGTGTGGGAGATTGGTGATTGTTCCGACGAGGTAAAGTAGAAATATGCAACAACCATTTCAAAACAAAGTCGCACTTATCAGCGGGGGACTTGGTGACATAGGTACAGCTATAGCCAGGGCATTTGCAGAACAGGGAGCTTCTATCGCTCTGGGCGATCTGGCTCCCGCATCAAATGCCACTGGTCTGGTAAGTGAGTTGTCGGAATATAAAGTTTCGGTAAGCTATACCCAGGTCGACGTTTCTGATGCGGAAAAAGTCCGGGAATGGATTCAGAGCGTCGAACGGAACCAGGGAATTCCTGATCTGATCATTGCCAATGCGGCGACGGTAACACTTAAGGGCATTCATGACCTGACACCCGATCAATGGTCAAGAGAGCTGCGGGTGAATCTGGACGGCGCATTTTTCATGACGCAGTATGCTACCAGCCGTTTACGGGCTAGCGGGCGCTCCGGAAAGGTGGTGTTTATCGGAAGCTGGGCCGCACACGCGGTGCATGCGCACATTCCTGCATACAGCGTATCCAAGGCGGGGCTCCGGATGTTGTGTAAATGCATGGCACTGGAGCTGGCACCATTTGACATTCTCGTGAACGAAGTGGCCCCCGGTTATGTACAGGCGGGTCTTAGTGCGCAGATATGGGAGAAGGATCATGAACTCCGTGATCAGTCCAGGAATAAAGTGCCGGTTAAAAGACTTATCACTCCTGAAGAGGTGGCGGCTCAGGTGCTGCATGTCAGCCATCCCGACAACAAACACATCACGGGCAGTACCATCCTGATGGATGGCGGCCTTTCATTACTTTAAATCAAATGGCGCAATCAAGGGACTACATCGTTCGGCATTCGGAGTTTACCGGATACATCGGTTTGAGCCGGAAGGACATCACACCACCTGCCGGGATTTATTCCCGTAACTGGGGGGCGGCTAAACATGACGTGGCTGAAGGCGTTCATCGTCCACTAACACTTACCTGCTGTACATTTCAGAATGTGCAGGATAAACAGCCGCTTGTATTGATAGGGGCGGACCTGGGTTGGTGGAAAAATGCGGAATATGAACTTCGTCTGCGGTCAAAAATTTTAGAGGAATTATCTCTGCCGGCCTCTCATCTGATGTTCTGCCTGTCGCATACCCACGCAGGTCCGGGAATCTGTCCGGACGACGAGCATAAGCCAGGTGGGAAGCTTATTCAACCCTATCTCGACCAGATCGCCGTTTCTGCGGTAGAAGCCATAAGAGAGGCACTTCAGGCCGCGGTGCCGTCTGTCCTTACCTGGCACACAGGCAGGTGCAGTCTTGCTACCAATCGTGATTTGCCTGAGCCCGGCGGTACGAGAATCCTCACGGGTTTGAACCCGGATATGCCTGCCGATGACACCCTGCTTGTGGGCCGTATTGCAGACAGTTCGGGTACGATCAGGGGCACCTTGATTAACTATGCATGCCATCCGACCACACTTGCCTGGGACAATCAGCTTATTTCGCCTGATTACATAGGCGCAATGCGGGAGATAGTGGAGGAGAATACGGGAGCCCCCTGCCTTTTTCTGCAAGGTGCGTCGGGCGAACTCGCTCCCGCGGAACAGTATTCAGGTGATACTGCACTGGCTGACCGGTACGGTCGTCAGCTGGGCTATGCCGTGTTATCTACATTGGCTTCCATGCAAAAGCCCGCTACGGGTCTGAAATTCAAGGAAGTGGTGGAATCCGGAGCAACATTGGCTTTATGGGCTACCGAGAAGCTCATGCCATCCGGACGGCTCAGGGCCGAGATGACAGGCATAGAATTTCCTTTGAAGGAATTTCCCCTGCTGGAGGAAATAGAGAAGGAATGGAGTGCGTGTGAGGATCCGGTGATAAAGGAGCGCCTGTGGCGTAAACGCTGCATCCGGAAAGCCATCGGAGACGGAACTACCGCTATTGTACCCTTGTGGGTGTGGCAGCTCGGCGACTCATTTCTTGCGGGGCAGCCCAACGAATCTTATTCAGAGTTTCAAACAGAGCTGCGGCATGCTTTCCCCGGACACGCGATCGCGGTGATGAACATTGTGAACGGTTCGGTAGGATATCTGCCGCCCCGCCGGCTTTATGCTGAAAATGCTTACCCGGTATGGCAAACTCCTTTTGCTGCCGGTTCCCTGGACATTCTGAAAAGTACAGCAGAGAAAACCATTCAAAACCTGATCGCCGACTAGATGAACATCAATCTTTCCAACCTGGATCTATTTATTTTCGGTGTCTATATCCTCGGCGTGTTGCTGCTGGGACTTTATGCATCGCGTAAGGGCAAGCAAACCAAGCGGGATTATTTCCTTGCGGGAGATAAATTACCCTGGTGGATGATTGGCGGCAGCATCATCGCCTCCAATATCAGCAGTCATCACCTGGTGGGTGCTATGGGGGCAGCCTATGAGCGCGGATTTGTAGTTATTGCGATGGAGTGGGGGGCCATCCTGATCGGGTTTAATGCCCTGTTATGGATATTTCTGCCTTTCTATATCCGAAACGGATTTTACACGGTTCCCGAGTTTTTACAAAAGCGTTTCGGGGCATCTTCAAGGGCTACGTATGCCTTTTTAATACTGCTTACCTATATTTTTGTGGAGATCAGCGCCGTACTGTACCTGGGCGCACTTGCCTTACATTCTTTACTTGATATACCGGTTTTTACCAGTGTACTTGTACTGGCGGTACTTACGGGTGTGTATACGATACTTGGCGGTTTGAGAGCCGTTATATGGACAGAGATGCTGCAGCTGGGCGTCCTGGTGATCGGAGGGGCCATCCTGACGGTGGCCACGATGAATGCTGCCGGAGGCTTCGAAACCCTGATGGAGACCACAAAAGACTGGCACCTGTTCCTGCCGGCCGACGACCCTGATTTTCCCTGGACCATGTACCTGGGCGGAACCCTTTGTATCAGTATATTTTATTGTGCGACCAATCAGTTTATTGTTCAACGCGTGTTAGCGGCGAAAAACGAATGGCATGCCCGCATGGGGGTGATTTTCGGTGATTATCTGAAATTCCTGGTTCCGCTTATCATCACTTTACCCGCACTCGTAGCCTATAAAATTGTCCCCGAACTGGAGAAGGCGGATCTGCTTTTTCCTACGCTTGTCAAAATGCTGTTGCCGTCAGGCCTCGTAGGTCTGGTAATGGCGGGGCTAATCGCGGCGGTGATGTCGCATCTATCCGGGGCCATCAATTCATGCACCACTATCCTTACCGTGGACGTATACCTGACTTTTTTCAGGAAAAATGCATCAGAAAAACAGGCCGTGGATTTTGGGCGGCTTTCAGGAATAGTCATTATTATCCTGGGTATCATCTGTACAGTTATTCTCATGAACTATTCGGAGAAACCCATCTTCATATACCTTATGAATGCTTACGGGTTGTTTACACCCGGTATAGCCACCATGTTTCTACTAGGCATACTTTGGAAAAGAACAACAGAAGCGGGCGCACTCACAGCCGGGCTCCTCACCATTCCCCTGTCTCTGGCTCTTGAATATCTGTTCCCGGAAATGCCGTTCTTCAACCGCACAGGGATCGTATTCTGGATTTGTATCGCCAGTTGTATGGCCGTCAGCCTGGTGACAAAGCCAAAGGCCGAAGCCGAGCTGGAGGGACTGATCTGGAACCGGGCGAGTCTTTCTCTGTTGTCTCATGAAAAGGAGCAGCAACGCGGTTTGAGGAATCCTGTGATCTGGTGGGCGATCGTGACGGTGATGGTGTTGTATTTTTATGTGAGGTACGCCTGAAAGACCATCTGAATGGCCGGTAATAAATGAGTTTTTTTAAAGTGGTGTTTCTTGAAACAGAATATAATTTGGTATATATGGTTTTTTTGAGATTTGTGGTGTATTTAAGTTAATTTGAATTGATATTATTTTGATTTACTGGGTAGGTGATCATATATTTAAAATAATATTTGGTTTTTCATTGTAAAAAAGGCGGGGCCGGTCAGGATACTGAAAGAGTATCCCGACCGGCCCCGCCTTTTTTGTTACTTTCTGATCAATAATTCTTTTCCCTTATACGGTTGACGATCTGGGTGAGGACATCATTCGGAAACGTAGAAGGCTGACCGTACCAGATAAATGAACCCACTCCTTCATAAGTTTCGGTCCGGATATGGCGCTCCTCAGGCAGATAGCTGGAAACATCGTTACAATACCCTGCTACAGATACCAGTTTATCGGGCCAGAGCTTTTTAATCTCCAGGGCGTATTGAGTGACGGTTTCGCGGGAGAGACCCACGAGCTTCCAGTTACCCAGGTTGATCGTCTGCATATATACCGTCATATACTGGGGCATGTTGCCTTTTTCGTAATGTTTCAGCATGATGTCAGCCCAGGCTACGTTGCGTTCTGCCAGCATATCGGCACCGATTTTCTTGTTTTCCTCGCGGTATTGAAGCACTTTTTCTTTGCTCCATGGTTTGGTTGGCAGGGCCAGTGAGTCAAAATGGAAGGTGATCTCGCCTTTCAGCGGCTGCATGGTGCCGTTCAATACCTGAAGCGCATCATTGGCCAGTTTATTCCCCGAAACATCCGGTTCATCTTTCGGATTGATATCCCCTCCGCAGCCTTGCATGAAGAGGGCTGTTCCCAGGTTGTTTCCGCTTTTTTCAAGAGCATTTCTCATGTATCCGGGGTAGTTGGCGCTCACGGAATACATAGCCAGGCCTTTCGTTCCGAATACCGGGTGACAGGCACTCAGCACCATCACCGCATTGTTTTTACCGTCGAGACTCTTTACGCGTATCACATCTACGTCATTGTCGTAAGGGGTATCCTTTCCGGCATTGCTTCGGTTACGTCCTATAGTAGTGCTGCCCCTTCCGAAAAACACCTGTGAAGGATGCGTTTGAGAAAGTGCCTGGTTCGCTGATTTCAGGATCGCGGGTTTCACGACTTTATACAAGTAATTGCTGTCGGGGAGCCGGTTGTGAGGCGCCCAGGTGAGCCATTCCTGCGTTCCGGGTACAAAGTGCGTGTGCGAGGCATTGATGAGGATAGCAGAGGTAGGAATGCCTCTTTTTTGGGAGAGCTCTTCCTTGATCTCGTTGGCGAAACTGTGGTTAAAACCGCAGAGGTCAAGGCATATCATCAGTACGGTTTTATTGTTCTTTTTGATAGCAATACTTCTGGCAAAAATTTCCTCTTCCTGTTTTCCCAGGTTCTTTGTTGCTTCAAAAAGGGAATCTGCTTCGTTGGAAGCATACAACTTATCCTGGTGTACCCAAAGTTTCTGAATGTTGACTTTCTTGATTTGTCCATTATAATAACCGGCTTTGTGCCATCCGGATTCGAGGTCGCGGGCGTTTATTTTCCACAAAGTGTCGCTTCCTGTGGCAGCATACAGGTAGTGGTTGTGGACGACAAACGAACGTACATTGGTAAGGCCGGTGATACTTTTTGTGCTGGCCTGCTTGCGGGAAAGTGTTACTATTTTGAGGGTTCCGTCTTTGCTCAGACCATACAAGGTATCTTTGAGGGTCTGTGTTTGGGAGAAGCCTTCCAGTTGTGCTGCCTTTCGAAAGGCAGAGGGAACCTTTGATGCGGAAGGCAGAAACTTATTTTCTGAAACCGTTCCTTTTTCTGCCCAATTGAGAATGAAGCGTCCGTTCCAGGGGCCGGCATATCCGGCTAGCGCCAGTGATAAACTTTCGTTGCCCGGTCGGATGCTTTCGCTGGATACACCTACATCATAGGTATCCTGCGCATGCAGGCCGGACTGGATGAAGCATAGTAAGATGGCTAATACAAACTTGTAATTAATCATTTGTCAGTAGATTGAAATAAGATGAAATTCAAGAATCCGGCAGCCGCGTGGCCAGGCTGTCAGGGATGATGATCGTCGGTGCTATGGATTGCCCGAATATATATGAATTATCAAAGCCACACAACAGTTTGTTATGTGGCTTTGATTCCGGGATGTCTGATTGGGTTTTCTTAACAAGGAACCTTTTCCATGTGTCGATTAGCTTTTCGCTATCTGCCCGGCGTATTTCTGGATTTTACGTACAGCTTCTGCAATTTGCTCTATGTCCGTTTTCGAACCCAGAAGCATATTCTGGAAAAGCCATACCGACTCATTTTTGGTCAGGTAGTCATTCTGCGGACACTGGTTTTTTTCGAGCCATTCCTTCATGGTTTTTTCACCGTATATTTTCAGGTAATGCTTGTTTTTTGCCAGTGCTGTTACGTATCCTTCCGTGTTCATCTGTCCATATCCGGGAGAGCAGGGGATACCTTCGGCGGTCAGCGCTTCCAGGAATTTGGCTCGTGGAAGTCCTGAAAATGCTTTCTGGTTGTATTTGAACATGTACAGGTGATAGGCGCTTTTTGTGGTGCCTTCGTGTAGTTTTGCCGGTGTTATGCCCGGGATTTCGCTGAGCAGTTTGCTGAGATATTGCGCGTTTTCCCATCTCTGGGCTGTTTGAGCAGTTACCCTTGACATTTGAGAGCGCAGTATGCTGCCCTGGAATTCGGAAAGGCGGAGGTTTGTTCCCCTCGTTCCCGACGCTCCAGCTGTGAATCCGCTTGACGCACCACCCCGGCCCTGGTTATGGAAATCGTAGCATCCGCGGGCGAAGCCCTCATTATTGGTAATGATGGCGCCGCCTTCTCCGGAATTCAGGTTTTTGCTCGCCTGAAAACTAAAAGCACCGGCAAGGCCGATGTTTCCTACTTTTTTGCCACGCCATTCGGCAA
>CAZAVR010000149.1:0-8641 GCA_964488435.1 uncultured Cytophagales bacterium
GCCAGAACAATATCATCTTCATCCTCATCCGAGATGGTAAGATCGGGATCAAGAATGGCCGGAGTATTTAGTGAAACACTTACTGTATTCAGGGATACGGCTGTTACCGGTGCCGGATTCTGATTTTCGAAATAGGCAACTGTTCCGGCTTCAATTCCACCTGAATGACTTTCTCCATAGCCAAGGAAAATATCCAGGTCTCCGTCCCCGTCAATATCAGCCATGCTAAAGAAACTGTATTTCGAAGCGAAGTCTTCTATAGGAGAAGGAATTTCAGTAAACGACTCGTCACCGTTGTTGTGAAAAATCCTGAGGTTTGTGTAGTAGCCATAGCCGGCTGCGCTCTCACTGGCAATCAGGTCAAAATCTCCGTCATGGTCGATATCGGCAGAAGCCAGTTTTGTGATGTATTGAAAGTTAAATCCTTCAAACGGTTCGGGAGCATTCTGGGACGAAAATGCAGGACTTTCTTTGTCACCTGTGTTCCGGAAGAATTCTATTTCAAATGTAGAGAAATTAAAGACAAACGCATCAAAATCTTCGTCCTTATCGATGTCGATAAACAGGGGCGATGGTCGCTGGAAAGAAGTGACAACCAGCGGAGAGGTGGCAGCTTCAAATGTTCCATTATTGTTTTGAAAAAATAACAATGAAGAACCGTTGGATACAAACAAATCCTGATCGCCATCGGCATCGATGTCAACAAACACCGGCTGCGTAGTGTCAAAAACCTCAAGGCCTGCCAGCGGGTTCTCAGAATCTTCGATCAGGAAACCATTCGTATTTTTGAAAACAGTCAGGTGGAAATTATACTTGCCTCCCAGGATGGCATCAATATCACCGTCATTGTCAATGTCAGTAAATGTTTGTGTTGCTTCCTGCGTAACATCTACGCCATCAAACGGAGTGATGTTCAGTCCGTTTTTTAATTCAAATACAAAGTCTCCGGTGTTTTCGAAATACCTAATCGGAGGGGTACTTTGGGCTGAAGTATAATTGTACCCGGTTCCCACCAGAAGATCAAGGTCTCCGTCATCGTCCATGTCGGCCAGGTTCATTAACACATTGCCTGACAGATAAGTACCATTTAAAGGATTACCCGTATGTGTCGATGGGTTCCAGGCTCCGTATTGCTCAATAAACTCTCCGCTTTCATTCAGAAAAGTGCGGACGTTTCCATTTTGAGCCCCGGAAAGTAAATCCATGTCATTATCTCCATCGAGATCAACAAACGTTAGACTTCTTCTTGTGCCGTAGTTCAGGTTGCCGAAGGCACCACTGCTCCCCGGAATAAAGTCACTGCCGTTATTAAAGAAAACCTGAATGGCAGAAGCATAACTGTACTTGGAGTCGTACAGATAGTTGCTTCCTACAATCAGGTCAAGGTCTGAATCATTGTCAATGTCTGCGAATGTCGGCAGAGCCGGGCCGCGGCTTCCATACGGTGTAGTTGAACCATAAATTCCATCAAATGGATTGGAAGCTCCTGTCTGCTCTTCGAACTGTGGTGAAGATATAGTTCCGGTATTCCTGAAAAAATAAGTGTTCCCGCTGACAGTTCCTGCAAGTAAATCAAAGTCACCATCTCCATCTATATCGATGAATGCGGGTGTCAGAACATTAGAAAGATCTACAAAGTCGAGCGGATTGCTTTCTTTCTCTTCTACCAGTCTTCGCACAACGTCTTTTCCACCCACGTTTTTGAAAAAATGAATGTTGCCGTATTTGTCACCCACAAAAACGTCCAGATCACCGTCATTGTCAATATCAACGGTTGCGGGCTTTGGTAAGGCAATTCGGGCAGGGGGTGGCAACGGATTTTTTGAATCTTCACGTGCAAAAGGCCCTATCGAATTCTGTGCTTCTGCCGGTGAAGCTGCCATTGCAAGTACAATTGCTGCCCCAAATCCGCTCAACCGGAGCTGAGCCTGGAGCGATTTTAAACGTTCCCACAATCGTGTCAGGCGTTGAATAAGCTGATGCTGCTTGCGCCCGGAAAGCGTATAAAACCTGCCGGATTGCCGGGCCTTTTCGAGGCGGTTTTTCAACTTCCTGTATTTACCGGAAGTAGAGGTGTAAAGTGTTCTAAGAAGGGATACGTTTTGATTCATCAGGCTCAGGCTATATAAATGTAGATTAAATGTGTATTTTTTCCAAGCCGAATTGTGCTCATGCTGGATTTTCAGAATGTTTATCAAAATATGCCCGAGAGCATCGCGGCCGGAGTAAGGTCGCTCTGGATGGCTGAAGGAGCATTGTCCGATCAGGCATCAATTCAAAAGCGATTGCAGGAGGTAATCTATGTAGCGGTTGATCCGGATGGAAAGGTAGGAGGCGTTTCTACTGCTGTAAAGAAAAAAGTTAGCGCGCTTAATGGAAACTTCCTGTATGAATTCCGGTGCTACCTGAGTGCCGGGCACCGCATCGCTGGACTTGATGTAAAGCTTTCCCGCCTAACTTTTGATTTTCTTGAACAACTGGCTTCGGGAGATCCTGAAAAACCGGTTGGCATTTTTGCAGTATTGGGTAACGATTTTTTGAAAGCGCAGCCCGTGTGGAGAAGAGCTGTGTGGCCGGAGATTGAAATGTATTTTATCGGGTATAACAAAAATGGTGACCCTATCCGGGTACATTATTTTAACGGTGCGCGAATTTAATACACCTGAGCGATGTACTTACAAAAAGCTGATATTGTAGGGTTTTCCCAAAAAAGGATAGGACTGATTGAAATACCAAGCCGGTCTTCCAGTTCGTCCAGCAGTTGCATGGCATGTATTGAATTCAGCCGTAGCGCCTCGAAACTTGTATCAATACTGATGGAGTCAGGTGTGACTCCCATCATCATCGCAAGCTCTTCACGGCAAAAATTAATCAATTGTTCTTCGGATAATTTTTCGATCATATGATTCAGCGCAGGGAAGGTACAAAACCGGAGTTGTTTTTTGAAAACCTTTGGAAAAAGGATGAAACCGAATGGCTTTCAAAAATTCAGCAGTTGTGGAAAAGAAATTTCCCGATGATGCCAGAGCATATTTTGTCGCAGCGTGTTCATGAGGTTGCTTTTGCAGTAACTACCGCGAATGGTGAAGTTGTCGCAGTATCAACTGCATACAAGACTTACATCGAGCAACTGAAACATCATCTCTATGGCTTCCGGTGTTTTGTCGATCCGGCTTATCGCGTTCCGGGACTCACTACTAAAATACTGGTGAAGACACGTGACTGGCTGGAGGAAATTTATTTGAATGACGGCCCGGAATCTGACCGGTGCATCGGTGTCATAACCATGGTGGAAAATGAACGGCTGATGAAGCATCGCAACGAAGCAATCTGGCGCGGCTCAGGAATGGTTTACATTGGTAATACTCCGCAAGGCAAGCACCTGCGTGTTTACTATTTTAAAAAAGCGCTTATCTGATTTTTACAGGCAGTTTCGTCAGGCATCGGATTGCGAGGTTGTTGTTCCACTGCGGGCTGTCTTCCAGCATTTCCAATGTTTTGTAACGGTCGAGCAGCGAACGAATCATCATTTCGGTCTGAATACGCGCAAGCCAGTCGCCCAGGCAATAATGCGCTCCGCCACCAAATCCAAGGTGCCTGTTCGGAGTGCGATCAATTATAAAATCATCCGCATGTTCAAATATTTCCGGATCGCGGTTAGCAGAGCCCAGGCAAACCGTTAAGGTTTCGCCCTCTCTAATTGTTTTACCACCTACTTCACAATCTTTCCCGGCAATGCGTCCGACTATTTGAACCGGTGCATCATACCGGATCAGTTCTTCAATGGCCGGAGCAATTCTCTCCGGATTTTCACGAAGTTTATAAAGTTCCCCGGGCCTTGAAAGGAGATGATAAAGTCCCGTACTCATCAGGCTTACCGATGTTTCTTCACCTGCAATGAACAGCAGGATGCAGGTAGAGATAAGCTCATCACCATCCAGTATTTTTTCCTGTGCGTTGAGTTCAATCAGTTTACTGATAATTCCTTCATCCGCGGTTTTCTTTTTTAGTTCAATGATGTTACGGAAGTATGCAATAAAATTTCCTGCAGCTTCATTCACCCGTATGATGTCCTTGAATGAGATATACAGGTCAAGTGCCTTGATCATGACTGTGCCCTGCTCTTTGAGATATAAATAGTCCGCCTCTGGCAAACCGAGTATTTTTCCAATGGTCATTGCGGGCAGCGGTTTGCCTAAAGCCGTAACCAGATCAAATGAATCAGCCTGTGCCGGAAGCAGCCTGTCAAGGTTTTGCTGAATGATGGCAGTAACCTCGCGGGAATCCCAGACCTGGTGAATAAACTTCCGGATACGCGTATGATGCGGTGGATTCAGGAACAGGATGAAACCTTTCATCGCAGCTTCGATATTGCTGAAATCGAGGTCTTTGTATTTAAAATACCCAATACCTTTCTTCAGCCATTCGAAACGGTTTCCTACAATGAAATCACTATTTCTCAGGATATTGCGGGTATCTTCATAGCGGGTAATGATCCATTCTCCGGTTTGCGAAAAGTGAACGGGATCTTCTTCGCGCAGCCTCCTGTACATCGCATAGGGATTTGCAATGTGGGTTCTTTCAAACGGTTTCCACAAATGATCAGTTGCCATGCGGGATTATATTTTCAAGTAAAAAATCTGCATAGGTATCAACGGACGGGTAGTCATAGAAGTACATCGGATTCAATTCAACCTTCAGAATCTTTTCAACCTTATCCATCAGGAAAATACAGCTGACAGAGTCAAGCCCGAGATTAAAAAAAACTATCTGTATCGGCAATTTCCGCTAGTGTGATCCCGGTTTCTTCCGCGATCACTGTCTTTAAGATTGCGATCAGTTCAGGCCTTGTCATGCGGTGTGATTTGGCCCCAGAATGTTTTTTCAGGCATTGAAATCGCCATCCTGAAGTCCGGCTTCTCATGATTCATAATTCCGGGGCGTTGCATACCGGGTAATACCTTCACATCGTAAATCTCTTCCACGCTATTTTCATATTTGATAAATCCGGTAATGCTGTTGGTTGGTAAATGCATCACAACAACTCCGCAGAAAATTGAACGCTTCGCAATCGGCAAGTCCGCAAACGCCAGGCTTGTCTGCCGCAGCTTGGACAAGCCAATAAAAATGTAATCTCCTATGCGATCCATTCCGCGTACAAATCCATCAAGCTGTTTTAAAACTTTGTAGCTTTTTGTTTTTACATCAACTTCTGCCAGTTCACCGGTCGCTGACAGCAACACATAAAGCTTGCCATCATATAGACGCGGAGAGTGGGGCATGGGAAGATTTTCGACAACGATCTCATGGGTTGTGATGTCGATTATGCATCCGCCAGCTGCTTTGTTTTGACGCCAGCCCTGTGGAGTGTCGGTTTTACCCAGTACAGTTACATAGCGCGGCCCGCTCGCATCGAAAGCCAATCCATTCAAGTGACACCGGTCTTCTGCCGTTATATTCGAAACGAAATCAGGCTTCCAGACAGGCGTAAAATTATGTTCGTGATTGACGTACGCCAGGCATGAGAACCGTGTGTTCACTGCAAGTAATCCTTTGTTTGTCCAGTGCAGGTCGTGAATATCGGCTTCACCTGTATAATACGTTGCACGTGGAATGAACAGTCCATCGTAAACACCGGTCTGCTTCGGGTACGTTTGAGCAAGCTGTTGGTTATTAGCTAAAACAACCACTTCATTCAATGTTGCCAGCGCCATTGTATTGTTCTGCAGGGCCATTCCCATCGGCTTGCTAAACTGCCGGGGTAACTGAATAAGATGATCCCGATCCTTCGGGCTAATGAAAATTACTTTACCCGCCTGATAGGTTGTAATTGCGAGCGAGCAATTCAGCTTTTGTAACAGCTCAGGAATGTGAGGGGAGTAGGTACAGGAGAAAGGAGCTAAGGCGTCCATGAACAAGTGTTAGGACATTAAAAATAAACGATGGAACTATATAAATCTAACTTTATGTTTGTAAAATCGTAGCCCTAAACTGAGAGATGTGACGTTCGAACAGATAAAAGCAAAACTGCAAGCGTATAAGGCGGAAGGTAAGAACGTGTTTACGAGTTCGTCTTTTCAATCACACAGCCTGGTCATGCTGCACATCATTAGCAGGATCGACACTTCAATTCCCGTTTACTTTATCAATACAGGGTACCATTTTCCGGGAACCATTCAATTCAGGGATTTCATTACGGATCAGTTCAAGCTCAATACGATAGACCTTAAGTCCGATACACCGAAGCACATGCAGATCGATTCGCAGGGAAAGCTGCTCTTTGCCTCCGACCCCGATCACTGTTGTTACCTTAATAAAACCCAGCCCATGGATGGGATCCTCCGCTCGTTTGATGTGTGGATCAATGGCGTGCGGGCCGATCAAAGTTCCGTGCGCGCAGCCATGAAAGTTGAACAACCGGCACCGCATAATACAATCAGGTTTCATCCGATGCTCGACTGGAATGCCAGGATGATCTGGCAATACCAGAAAGAATTTAATCTGCCCACGCATCCGTTGGAATTGAAAGGTTATGTCAGCATTGGCTGTGAGCCTTGCACACGCAAGCTTGATCCGGGCATGCAGGAACGCGAAGCCCGCTGGTACGGATTAAAAAAAGTGGAGTGTGGTCTCCATACAGAACTTGTGACCCAATAACATGAACATTTTAGTAACCGGAGGAGCGGGGTACATCGGTACCGAATTAGTCACCAGGCTGGCAGGAAACGATGCTGTTAAAAAGATCGTGGTCTACGATAACCTGAGCAGGCCCAACTATGGCATGTTCCTGGGAGGTAAAAAACCTGGATCTGAAAAGATCAAATTCTATAAAGGTGAGCTGCTGGATTCGCGGCACCTCAAGATGGTGCTCAAAGATATTGACGTGGTGTATCACCTGGCTGCCCGGGTAACTTCAGCATCTGCAAATGGCATCGGTCATATGTTTGAACAGGTCAATCACTGGGGTACAGCTGAGCTTGTTTATGCGGTTGAAGAAAGTAATGTCAAAAAATTCATATATAACAGCAGTTCAGGAGTTTATGGTAACTCTGATCAGATATTGGATGAACAATCGCTGCCTGCTCCGCAGACATTTTATGCCATCTCAAAGCTGAGGGGAGAGGAGCATGTGAGGAGACTCATGAAAACGAAAGAGACGTACATTTTTCGATGCGGAAATGTCTATGGATATAATCGAGGAATGCGCTTCGATGCGGTGATCAACAAGTTTGTTTTCGAGGCTAACTTTCAGAAGCGGATCACGGTTCATGGAGATGGCAATCAATCAAGATCATTTATCCACATCAACTCGGTAGCCACCGCGCTGGCGAATGTTTTAAACACTGATCTTGCTGGCGGAACCTATAATTTAGTTGACCGAAGCATTAAAGTTATTGACATTGTGGATGAGTTGAAGCAACTTATTCCTGACCTCGAGTTTATCTTTATCAATCAGCATCTTAAGCTAACTGAGCTCAACGTAAAACGTAATGAGTTTGTCAATGAAAAGCTGGGAATTTCTACGCAGAGATCCTTAAAAGAAGAGCTTCAGGAATTCATTAACCGGTTTAGCTTTTAGAAGCTGTTCACGCGCTCCACATCGTGAAAGTCGAATACCGCCAGGTTTAAGCCCAGTGTGATTTCGTGCGTGGTGAAGTTAACGCCTACCGACTTGCCGGTTGGCAACTCAAACGCATAGGCCAGACGGAATGATTTCGCAAATCGCGCCTGTGCCAGGAATCCGTAGGTATTGAAGTTACGCGTAAATGCCCCGATCCCATAACGCTCATCAATGTTCAGCATCGCATTCACATCGACAGACATCGGGTTTGAATCGACATATTTCAGTAATACAGAAGGCTTCAGGCGAAGTCGTTCGTTGATAAATACTATGTAGGATGCAACGGCATAGAAGTGCTGCGTATACACATCCCCTTCAACGGAACCGTTTGTTCCTTTGTAGGTTCCTTTTGTCTTGAGCATCCGTGGAACAGAGAGTCCGAGAAATAAATTATCATTTGTTAAGATCACGCCCGCACCAAATACAGGCTTGGTGGTATTCATATTCTGCAAGAAATAGGTATCGTTGTCATCCCGGATATTCAATTCAGAATTATCACCGCGGTAGTTGGCTATCCCTGCCTGTAATCCGAACGAAATGAAAGTCCGGTCCATCTGGATCTTGTAGCTGTACGTTCCCATAGCGAGTGTATTCTTATACTCACCAACCTGGTCGGCTACTACAATAAGTCCGGCACCCATTTTATTATCAGCCAGACTGGTATGAATCGTTAAGTTTGCGGTTGATGGACTGCCATCAAAACCTGCCCATTGCTTGCGAAAGCTTATGGAAGCATTGAGCTCTTTATTGAGCCCGGTATATGCCGGATTAATGACCAGCGGATTGTTCAGGTACTGTGCGTAAAGCGGATCGATCTGAGCATGTGCTGCATGTGCAGTGATTGTCAGGATCAGGAAAGAAAGGAGCCTGTAAAATCGTATCATGCGAAGCGTGGGGCTTGGGTCAAAGTATTTAGGAAAAATAGTGATTAGGATTTAATTTTCCTATAATCGAGGCTTGATTCGAGACCATAGTGCATACAATTGAGATCATTTTACTACTCCTTGCAGTCGTTACAAT
>CAZAVR010000150.1:0-8588 GCA_964488435.1 uncultured Cytophagales bacterium
CATGCTGATCACCCCACTGCCCGATTGCTCCAATAATGGGAATAAGAGATTTTCCGAAATCAGTGAGATAATATTCAACTTTTGGAGGAACAACCGGGTAAATCACTTTACCCACCAACTCGTGACTCTCTAATTCTTTCAACTGCACGTTCAACACGCGCCTGGATGCGCCCGGAATTTTTCTCTGTAGTTCGCTGGGACGCTGAAATCCTTCGTTGATAAACCACAAAAGCCGAATTTTCCATTTACCGTAAAGTACTTCACCGATCAGGTCGAGCCCGCAGTTAAGGTCAGGCAATGTCTTTCTTTCATACATGATGCAAATATAACCATAATGCATTCAGCAGTTCAATAGGGATAAATTTATCCCTATCTGAATCGTAAATCCCTACTTGTCAGCGGAGAACATACTCCCGATATTTGTCCAAAACAAAACAACAAGTTTATGGGTTTCAATTTCGAAAACGAGCTCGCAGGCAAAATCGCACTGGTCACCCGTGGCAGCAAGGGCACAGGCAGAGCCATTGCAGATCGCCTTTTAAAAGCCGGTGCAAGGGTCATCATTACGGCGAGAAACAAGCCTGAAAAGAAGGAATGAAGGCTTGCTTCTTCAGAGCAGAACGGTTATGGGTTGGCGGGTTAATTGGTAGTTGCCATCTAATAGGCTGGCATTTACAAAAATGGTTTCATTTCTGGCATCCTGTCCGTAATCTTCATGAATATGGCCGAATACATGGAGTTTAGGATTGACGTATCCGACCTTCTTTAGCAAATCTTCACAACCTGTATGTTGTCCTCTCATCGTCATGTCAAGAATACCAAAAGGAGGTCCGTGCGTAATGAGAATATCGGTAGCGTCTGGGATCATGTTCCAGTGTTTTTCGATCTCCACACCTCTTTCCCTGTTGAATGCCCAACCGTGGAACCAGGGAGTAATGGGTGAACCCCATAATTTGAGACCGTTAATTTCACATCCCGAATCGTTCAAGTAAATTACATTACGGGGGATCATCTTATTAATGACCTTCTCAGGATGAGCTTTCTCAAAGAAAAAGTCATGATTCCCTGCAATAAATACTTTATGGGTATATTTCTGCTTGCTGAACCAGTTTAGGAAACCATAGAACTCTACCTGTTGCCCCGTGTTGCTTATATCTCCCGCATGAATGAGTAAATCACCTTTGGGTAGTTTTAACTGTGTGTGTTTCCCATGCGTATCCGATATAAGCGTAATTTTCATGGTAGATTACTGATTTCGATTCAAACGCTGTTAACTGCTTTTTATACGATCTCTATTCCCAAAAAAGGTAAACAGGACCTTCCCGGCGCAAGCAAAGCAACACGTTTCGCAATCGGGAATGCACTTCCAATGAGGTTCCAGTTTACCCTTTCTCATTATCCGAAAAAACAACCGTACGCGTCATTTTTAATTTCGGTCAACAATTTAGGCACGTCGGCATTCTCCGGATGCGGCTGATAAGCTTCCCACTTACCCGATGCACGCATCCAATACAATTTACAAATTTTAGAAGATTTAACAAAACGAAGCTTAGCAAATGGTAGCTCTAAGATTTTTGTCGGATCATTCCATTGCGGTCTGACCTCAAACAAAAAAGCGGTTTCCCCGTCCCAGGAATAACCAAAATCCAATTGCCTGCGGATTTCTTCATCCGGAGACCGCAACGATTCAATAAAGCTCCTTAATTGAACTTCGATCATTGAAATAATTGGCTTCATTCTACGCACTCCGTTTTCATCTTCGTTCACAACTTCACGGTAATTTCGAATTTGAGGTAGTTGTTAAAAATAAGCTATAAGCTCACACCGATGCAGCGCTGACATCCTTCAATCTGGCCAAAACGGCTCATTGGTTGACATACAGGAGGGCTTTTCAATGAATGACATAAACCACAACAGGTTAATGATCGATAGCTTTTTTACCAAGTTCGGCATTAATCCCAACACGACCAAAAAATCAAACCTATATCAAAGAACTAATTAAATTCGGCACTATTGCAGCGTAAAATTTAACGAATTATTGTGAAACAGAATATAATTCTACAAATAGGTTCCTGCTCCTATTCAGTCAAAACAAAATTTTATAACATCAAAAAAAAGCAGAAATAAAGACACATTTAAAGAAAATACAGTACAATATTTGGACTTCGATTGAAACTCACTAGCAGCAATACTTCAGCCATACAATTCATAAACCAAACACTTGCCTCTTTCTATACAATTTTCTATCATTGTAATTTCACCTTTTTTATGCCCGATATATGATGTTCTCTTCTCCCACCTCCCTGTTTATATTTACGCTTATCCATGTTGGTCTGTGTTATCTTACTGCCTCCGCAGCAAAAAAGGGGCCTATCGTTTCCCATCGCCTTCGTGCTGTCTTTTTTCATGGGCTTTTGGGCAGGGATAGTGTATATACTCGTCAAGACAGGCAAAGCAGCAGCACAGCCTTAGGAATATACTTTCGGCCGTGGTGTCTATGAGACAGCAGACCGCCAACACGCCTGATTCAGAAAAAGAGCAGAAATAGAGGAAAGAATCAATTACCTTGAAAGGTCCATGGCGACTGCCCCGACTATGAACCATAGTTATGAAATAGCTTCGCTGAAGGATGAATTGAACAGTTTGAGTACTAAGACTCTTCCCCGGGACAATCCGCTTTTTTCAATATTTGGCTTCTTAGCTTAAGTTATCTCGGCTGGATTAATATTGCATTTATGAACAAACCACAATTATTTTAATCTTATGAAACCTTATTTGCCTGCTTTTCTATGTATGATCTCGATTATAACCTGTGTGACCGACGTTTTCTCCCAGCAAAAACCGAGGCAAAGCAATGTTAAACCCACCGTTCCCAACGCAGCTAATCCCGACCCGGGGCTAAAGGTCGCCGATTACCCTTATTACATACTGGTAACACGGGCGAACGACTGGAAGAAACCGGAATTCTCTACCTTCTATACGTTGAAACCGGAAACACAACTGCCTGGTGGAGCTCCATTTATCTTACTCGACATACGCACAGGAAAAGAAGTAGCCTGGTGGTATTACCGGGAAACCTCGTATATAAAATCGAAAGATCTCCTGATAAGCCAGAACATGCCTAAACCCTTTTTTCCGTACCACTTCTCCCTTTATGAAAGCAGTGGAAAGAAAAAAATTGAATATAACGTAACCACAGATCGAAATACACCTGTGATGGGAGAATTGAACCTCTGGCCCACAGGAGACTTGTCCAAAGCGATTACCGTTTTCAACAAGGACCTGTGGCTTTGGGATTTCGACTATCTGACTGGAAAATCAACAAACCCACGTCAAGTTACGCAAATCGGCCTGCTTGGGCCGGACCCCATCTACTACTTTCATCCAAACGCGATTGTCGGAGTTGCTACCAACGTTCATGGCCCCAAACGGAGTTACATGGTCAATGTAGAAACTGGAAAATCAACTGCTTTCGGTGGGGAAATGGTTTCTAACAATGAATACCCGATAAATTTTTTTCTCGCGAAGAACGAAAATGTTGAGACTGGCTTAGCTAATTTCAAAAATCAACAAGTCATAATTCCTTCTAAAAATGAAATGAAACACGTATTATTTCTCGACCGGAATAATACAAAAAGCCTTTTGATGGGTCCAACATTGGAAAACAAATACCGTTTTGCCCTTCGCTCTCCCAACGGTATTGTTATAGGGCGAGAAACTTACAATTACAGACCCTTACCCCCTGCAGGTACCGCGGAAAGCAGGTTTTTTGGTGATTATAAGATATCGCCTAAGGGAAAAAACCTTATTCTTGCTAATCAACTTGAAATCAAAGGGAAAGTTAAGACGGTTTTGCTGCTAATAGATCTGGAAAGCTTAAAATCTGAAATCATAGATATTTCTACTTCACGACTCCATTACAAAACATTCAACTGCGAATGGATGGATGATGAAAATTTTATGTTTGTTGCCAAATCGGGAGAGAACGTAGTGGATATGGTAATCGACGAATCAACGCAAGGTACTTACGTATACAACATAGTTACTAAAAAAGTCAAACGGCTTTCCCCCTATTTGCTTGATAATGGCATGGGCATACTCGGTGTAAGAGGCAGTAGTTATAGGATGATTCGGCTCCCTGATTCTGAATGGATTGTGTTCAGCGCCAACAATTTTATGTACAAATGTAAACCCGACGGGAGTGAACTGACGCAAATCTTCCAATTCCCGAGCCTCTATCAGATAGAAGGAGACTTTCTGACGGTGAAACCTGAGTTGGACTAAGAAGAAGGGTCAGCTTTTAAAAAAAACTCACCAAAACTACGAATAAGTATTCAGACTTGAGTACGGCCGTCATGAGTTTGATAGATTTCCACTTGGCTAACCATTCACCTAAAATTTAAAGTCTCCATCTAAATAATACGAAAAACCCCGGTAAATTGAAATACTCCCCCAAAAAATGGGCTTTAAGATTTTTTGGGGGATCATTCCATTGCGGTCTGATCTTAAACAAAAACGCGGTTTCTCCATCCCAGAAATACCCAAAATCCAATTGCTTACGGTTTTCTTCGTCTGGAGGTGTAACGATTCAGTAAAGCTCCTTAATTGAACTTGGATCATTGAAATAATTGGCTTCTTTGTGCGCACTCGGTTGTAATCTTTGCTCACATCTTCACGGTAATTTTGACAAGTTCCTTTCCCTCACGCACCACCACGTCAAACAAGCCCACGGCTGATGGGGGAATACACTTACTTTCCGATACAAAACTTACTAAAAATGTTATCCAGCAAGTCATCCGTAACTATGGTTCCGGTGATCTCGCCCAGATGATGCAGGGACAGACGTATATCCTGAGAAAGGAAGTCTCCGGTAATCCCCATGTCGAGTCCGTCGAGGACAGCGTCCAGCGCCTCACGGGTTTTGAGCAGGTGTTCGTAATGACGCATGTTGGTGACCACCGTCTGGCTGCCTGATGCGTGCTGCACGGCGGAAAGTAAAGTATCTTTAAGTTCGGGTATACCGAGCCCTGTCGCGGCAGAGATGGGAAGGATCTCATCAGGGATTTCGGTAGTGAGACGCTTGAAATCAGCGTAATCCTTTGCACCCGAAGGTAGCTGAGGCGCGGCCCCCTCCTCCAGGGAAATGGGGCCGGGGGGTGAGGTAATATCCACCTTATTCCTCACCCAAATTACTTTCTTTTCAACATCCAACCCTTCGGCCAGTCCTTCCAGCTCCCTAAAGGTTTCATCACTATCAAAAAGGAAAATAACGATATCCGCTCTCGCCATCGCTTGCTTAGAGCGATCTATCCCTATGGATTCAACAACGTCATTAGTCTCCCTGATTCCGGCTGTATCAATGATCCGGAATTTCACGCCACCCAGAACCAGGGTGTCCTCTATAACGTCGCGTGTGGTGCCGGCGATGCTTGTCACGATGGCTTTTTCTTCATTGAGCAATATATTCAGGAGCGTCGACTTGCCCACGTTCGGCGAGCCAATGATCGCTACGGGCACACCCTCTTTCACGACATTCCCAAAATCAAAAGATTCGATCAATGGCGACACCACTGCTTTCAAATCAAGAATTAGGTGCTTCAGGTCCTCTCGTCCGGCAAACTCCACGTCTTCCTCACCGAAATCCAGCTCCAACTCCACCAGCGAAGCAAAATGGATGAGCTGCTCCCTCAATCCTGACAATTGCTTTGAAAACCCTCCCCGAAGCTGGTTAAGCGCAGTCCGGTGACTGGCTTCAGAGTCTGCTGCAATGAGATCGGCCACCGCCTCGGCCTGTACCAGATCAAACTGTCCGTTCAAAAAAGCCCGCTGCGTAAATTCTCCGGGCTTCGCCATCCGGGCGCCGTTTTTAACCAGCAGCTTCAATATCTGCCTGACGATATAGTCAGATCCATGACAGGCGATCTCTACGGAATCTTCTTTTGTGAAGGATTTGGGGGACCTAAACACCGTCACCAACACTTCATCTATGACCCTGCCCTCTTCCCGGATGGTTCCGAAATGCACGGTATGGCTTTCGGCCTCTTGAAGATTTTTCCCCTTAAATATCCGGCCGGCGATATGGAATGCATTGTTTCCGGATAGGCGGATCAAAGCGATCGCTCCTACCCCCTGGGGCGTCGCCAGAGCACAAATAGATTCCTGTTGATGTATGGCTGTTTTGTTCATGTCGTAAAGATCGTAATATGGACGATATTAAATAACATCAATTCGCGATAACCACTTTCCCGCCTTATCCCTCTCACCCCTTTTTTCTGATTAATAAATTGCAACCTTTTTATTGCCGTGTCCCAATTTTTGGTAAACAGAACGTATTAAATAAGTCTAAGAGTTCAAGAATAGTAAGTTTGTCGAGTTTCGGAATTAGCGTACTTAGAAGTTCTGCACGGCAGTCCCTTCGGGCTAACAACCAAAACTATTGAACTAAATGAACTATTGAACCCACGCCAGGCCAATTTATTCAAGCTTATCCTGAACTCAGGTGAAATAGTCTTATTTTTGAAACCTAGTTTGAATAGATTTGGTTTAAAGTACAAAAAATATCAACCATGCAGGTAACCGAGACCGCTGCCCTATCGCCCGTCATCAACACCCCTTCACTTCCTGTGATGGAATCGTTTTATACCCTTCAGGGGGAAGGAATGCACAGTGGAAAGGCGGCTTATTTCATTCGGCTGGGCGGCTGCGAGGTGGGTTGCCACTGGTGTGATGTGAAAGAATCATGGGACGCGGGCATTCATCCGACCTTTTTAGTGGATGAAATCGTCGCCAAAGCATTGCTCCATCCGGGACGGCTGGCCGTAATTACCGGTGGTGAGCCGCTCATGTACAACCTGGAGGCACTCACATCCGCATTGAAAGTAGCTGGTTTCCTGACCAACATTGAAACCTCAGGAGTATACCCGGTCACGGGCCAATGGGACTGGATTTGCTTTTCTCCGAAAAAATTCAAAAATCCGCATCCGGACATCTACAGCCATGCCAGCGAATTGAAGGCGATTATCTACAACAAAAGTGATTTCGAATTCGCCGAACAACACGCTTCGCTGCTCAAAAAGGACTGCCATTTACTCCTTCAACCGGAATGGAGCCGTTCAGACCAGATGCTTCCCCAAATAATTGATTATATCCAACACAATCCCAGGTGGCGTATGTCGTTACAAACTCATAAGTACATGAACATACCCTGATGTGTAAACGCTTACGATACGCCCTGATTCTCTTTGTTTTCTCGGTTTATTCGGTTTCTGCCCAAACGGACCCAAAACTGTCGAGAAAGTCAAAAGTACTTTATGACAAAGCCAAAGCAGCCTGGGACAAACGGGACATGAACGAGTCGATGATCCTCTATCAGGAACTTGTCAAAGCTGAACCTCAACTGGCTGTCGCACATCTTCGACTTGGACAGATTTATGAATTCCAGCGAAATCCGGAGATGGCCGAACGTCACTTCAGGATCGTCAGCAAACTGGAAGCTCCGGCTCCCGAAAACGCTCTCGCCTATCTCTCCCTTGCCAGATCTCTTTTTTTCCAACAGAAATACGATTCCGCTTTGGTTCTTTTCGAACCGCTGAGGCCCATGTTCAAGCCCCGGACCAATGCGACTCAGCTTTTGGAAAAATTTATTACCTCGTCCGAGTTTGCGATACATTCTTTAAAAAACCCGCTTCCTATCAAAAAAATACCGCTTCCTGATGAACTCAATTTCTTACAGGCTCAGTTCTTCCCGGTACTTACCGCAGACAGTGAAACCCTTATATTCACCGGCCTATCCCAGGCCAGAAACGAAGATATATATGAAGCGAACTGGAACGGTAACAATTGGTCGGCTCCCAAGCCCATCTCAACAGCTTTAAATTCCGCCAACAATGAAGGTACATGCACCATTTCAGCGGATGGAAGAACGCTCGTATTTACGGCGTGCGGCAGACCTGACAGCTATGGCGGATGTGACCTGTATATTGCAAAGAAGGAGCAGGAAGGCTGGAAAGCCCCGGTGAATCTGGGCAACACCATCAATTCTTCCGGCTGGGAATCGCAGCCGTCTTTATCTGCAGACGGCAGAACGCTCTATTTTGTCTCAGACCGGCCCGGAGGGCAAGGAAAGACGGATATCTGGCAGTCCCGCCGCGACAGTACCGGCCAATGGTCCACGCCTGCTAACCTGGGCAAACCCATCAATTCGCCAGGAAACGAAAATGCGCCTTTTATACATGCCAACGGAAGTACTTTGTTTTTCTCCAGCGACCATTATCCCGGGATGGGTGGCTTCGATATTTTCATTTCCCAGTCTGATCCAGGCGGGTGGAGTGCGCCGGTCAACCTGGGCTACCCCATCAACACTGCCGCTGATCAGGTGGGTATCTACATTACGTCCGACGGTAAAAAAGCCTACTACACAGATGACCAAACGGACAAGTCCAGAGGGCGCTCCCTGCTCTATACCTTTGATGTACCGGAAGTATTGTCCGAAAAATTCGTCACCACACGTTACGTCAAAGGCGTGATCTCAGATAAAATTGATAACCGGCCCTTGTCAGCAACGATCCGCTTGTACGATCTGAAAACAG
>CAZAVR010000151.1:0-8533 GCA_964488435.1 uncultured Cytophagales bacterium
CCGGATCCCGGAGCCATTCCTCGAGTACCTCCCGTCTCTCCGTAAGCTGCTGCAGTCTTTCTAAATCCTCCTTAGTGGAAACTAATCCGTTTTGAGCGAGCACACGCCGTACCTCTGCTCTGTCCTTTGAAAACCAGTCCCAGAACAGCCCGCCGGTGAAAGATTGCTTCGCCGCTACCGACCGGATAAGCTTCTGACGAAAACCATATATTTCCTCAGGTTTAAGGGCAGTTTCCATCCCATCCCAGTCTTTCAGATTGACCAGAGCATGACGCGCTGCTTCCTGAAGATGTGCTGTGTCAGCCCGCTCACGTACAAAATGCCTGAACAGTTCGAGGCCGGTGTCGTTCTGCACCCGCTCTTTCAAATCATCCAATTGGATCAGTACCTCCTGAATATTCAAAAGAAACCCGGGAGTAAACGCGCAGCCGGTCGCTTCCTCAAATTCAAGCTTGCGCTCCTGCACAAAACGCTCCCAATCCCTCAGGATTTTCTCTATGACCTGTTGCTCCGTACCGGAAAATCCTGAAAAATCCACACGCCGGCTCCACGAAATATTTTTTTCCAGCAGTTGGAGGTAAGCTATGCTGCTATTTAAATTCCTCCGGAAATCATTTTCCGGATCGGTTGTGAGATGACGGTAGTAGGGTTTAAGGTCGATGTGTGGCTTTCCGAGACTGCTCTTCAGATACAACTCTTTGACCGACAATCCACATTCGGATTCATCAAACAGCGCCTTTCTAAACCCATTGAGTTCTTCACTGATCTGGTCAATAAGACGGCTCGTCCTGGTAAAGTCCCGGTCAAGGACTACAGCATCAAGGCTATAGTTTTGCTTTCTGTATTCGTCTACTTTTTCTATTTGTAAGGCCAGCTGACGGTACAAATCCGACCTGTCATTCCTGAAATCATGGATAAGGGCTATAAAGTTTCCCAACCCTTCGCTGCTGAGTCTCTGAAATACGACATCAAGGGCCGCCCGCTTCTGGCACACCAACAACACACGTTTCCCCTGCGCAGCATAATCCGCCATCAGATTACAGATCAACTGCGATTTCCCCGTACCGGGAGGACCTTGTACGACAACTGACTCACCCGTCTTCACCGCCCTGATCACCAGTTCCTGGGACGCGTCGGCGGAAAAAGGAAGTAATATCTGTTCTTCTTTTATTTTTCTTGCACCAGGTTGATCTTCAGGCGACGAGCTGCTGTCATTACTTCCAAACTCCCCATTACCAAACCCTGACAAAAGTATGTTTCCCTTCCCCGACTCCAGCATGGCCCTGTAATCAGGTTCGAGGTAGGATCCGGCCTGCGGAAAAATGCCCAGTACCGCTTCCGGATATAACTTCAACTCCCCGGTTTTTTCGAGCAATTCAAGGTCGGCGGTCCTCAAGGCATGGAATGGACTCAGACGGTCTTCGAACAGCTGCTGATTGAAATTAATCCGAAACGGGGAATCGTTCAGCCATTGGTAGAGTTCCGTTCTGAAAATAGTCGAATTGGCCGGAAACTCTTCGAATGCCGTCTCCAGCACCTGATCCGAAACCTGCGTCTCATTGAAATGCCCATAGGCCAGCGCGAAACTCCTGTTAAGCGTAAATCCGGCTTCCTGCCTGGGATACAAACACCATTGCTCTTTGTCCAGGCGCAAGCTGACCGGAAAGAACAACAGCGGCGCGTGCACAGGGGTACCGTCCGAAAACTTCCCTCTGACAAAGGGATACCCCACAAACAGATCAAGCGCGCCACTTTCCTCCTCTATGAATTGCTGTGTTCTCGCTATTTTCCTAAGTCTCCTGCTAAGGATGTTTACCTTATCGTATCTGGGATCCTGTACATCACAAAGCACTATTCTCGACCGGCGCTGTATGATAAACTGAAGCACATCAAATGACGACCGGGACTGCAGGAAATCTGTGTCATGCAAATCGGCGAATTGTTCAACCGGCAGACGGCTCAGCAGAAGGGATTTGTTCCGGGTGCTTAGATTGGTTAGTCTTCTGAGGTAAGTCTTGAGTACGCGATTCATTTATAAATTGGCATAGGATAACTGACCTCAACACCCTTAAATGATTGTAAAGTGCGGGCCTTACGCCTGACACTTTACAACGTGTGCCTATCCCTCCTATTGTCAGGACCGCAAAATAAAAAGAATGGCCGGTTTACTGTACGTTCTTAAAGAAAACCGGAGCATTTCCGTAAAGTGGTGTCTTTCCATCCCATTTGTCGATAAATTGCTGCTGAATCAGCAGAGGAGTCAGGGTGCGCTGACGCAGTTCATTGGCCCTGGCGTCCGCTTCGGCTTCCACTATTTTCTTCCTGGCTTGTGCTTCAGTCACCTTCAACTCATTTTCTACCTGCATGGCCTGCTGCACGGCCTGATTTTTCGCATCGATAGCCAACACAATGGCTTCCGGATATTTAAGACCGCTTGTCAGTTGCTCCAGCTTGAAACCGTTCAGTTTAAAAGACGAGTCCAGGGTATTCTGAACGTCGTTCTCAAACTTCTGCCGGTTACTGATCAACTCTTCGGTAGTATATTTATTCATTTGTATACGAAAGGAATCCTTCACGTAATTAAACAGGGTGGTCCTGGTGATTTCCGTCAGGCTTCTTCTGTACTTCTTAAATATCTGCGGGCTTTTTCCCGTCTCTACGATGTACGATATAGTAGGATCTACCGTAAAAACACTTCCGTCCTTCGCGTTGACCGTAAAGGGGTCATAGTCTTCAGTCTGAACAAAAACAGGAAACTGATACACGCTTTCTGTAAACGGATTGTACCATACGCGCCCTGTCACCAGGGATACATCCTGAACACCTTTACTGGTACCATACATTTTCACCAATATCCCCTCATAACCCGCATCTATCCGCGTACAACTTGACGCAAAAAAAATACTGACCACAACCACAACGACCAGCGAGACAATTAATCTTTTTACCATAGTCGAAATTTGTTTTTAGTGAAACCGATTACATATTTTATCAGGAAAGTATTTCCCGCCAGAAAAAAACAAAACAGAACCACACCTGCAGTAACGCTGAGATCTGAGGGCTCGCGGAGAAGCCGGGTAATTTCACCATAGGTAAAAAGCGCTAAAAACAACCACAGCGGTGCCAGAAAAAGCAGCCATTCTCTTTTCATACTATTCGTGTTTGGTTCATCAGTAATATACGAAACTTTGAACTAAAAATAGCGCCTGCGTGTCATGAAATTAGAATTTATTGTACAACCGGCAATTTTGAATTAATTCCCTTGTCTTTTGACACAGGAACGGAAGAGGGTACATACTTACAGACTGATCATGGATGACAGACCATTATACGACAGGATCGGTGGCGATCCTGCCCTAAGACTACTTACCGATAAGTTTTACGATCTTGTATTTGAAAACCCGGTGATATCCGGATTATTCAAAGGGAAAAAAGAGGACATAAAAGAGAAACAAAGACTGTTCCTCACACAGTTTCTGGGCGGGCCACTTCTGTATTCCGAAGTATATGGTCATCCCCGTATGCGGGCGAGACACCTGCCCCATGAGATCACCGAAGAAAGCGCGGTGGCCTGGCTTTCCTGCATGGCAGAAGCGGTGTATACGCTTCCCATTGAAGAACCCCTGAAAGATGAGCTTTTCAACAGGTTTCCGCAGACGGCCATGTTCATGGTGAATTCGCAATAGCCTCAGCCGGCATCTACCCGAATTTTACGGAAGTCATATTCAGAGAGCCTCCCACCAGTTTGTCATTGAAGAAAACCGCCTCTTCTTCCTTCCCCTGGAGGGCGATCGTGTATATTAAAGGAAAATAGTGGTCCGGCGTGGGCACGGCCAGTCGGGCAGAGGGGCTTATCGACTGATAATTAATCAGCGCCTTGTGATCTCTGTCGGCTATTTTTTGCTTGAAAAGTTCATGCATTTCAACCGCCCAGTCAAATCCATAGTTATCGGTTTGAATATGCTCCCAGCTAATCATCCGCAGATTGTGCACCATATTACCGCTTCCGAGGATCAATACGCCTTTTTCCCTAAGCGACGCAAGTTCTGTGGCAAGGTCATAGTGGTAAGACGCCGGTTGGTTGTAGTCAATGCTGAGCTGTAATACAGGAATGTCTGCATCAGGATACATGTGTCTCACCACCGTCCAGGCGCCATGATCCAATCCCCAGTCATGGTCCAGGCCTACATCAGCTGAATGAACCATCTTCCTGACTTCCCCGGCTAGCTCCGGCTGACCGGGGGCAGGGTACTGCACGTCATATAACGCTCTGGGGAACCCACCGAAGTCGTGTATGGTCCGGGGATGCTTCATGGCGGTAATCTTAGTCCCCTTGGTAAGCCAATGGGCCGATATGACCAGCACTGCTTCCGGCTTAGGCATCTCCTTACCCATAGAACGCCATTCCGCACTAAAAATATTGTCTTCTATTCCGTTCATGGGAGAACCATGCCCCATAAATAAAACAGGCATTTTGACGTCCTGTTTCTTAAGTCCGTCTGCAAAAACCTTAAAGGCCGACAATCCGCTCATAGCCAATGCTCCTTTCGATATAGTTTTGATAAATACTGACCTTTCCATAGTATCCTTCTCTCCTTTTCCAACATACAAAGATACAGCGCGCAACTGCCTCATTTCATTGACTTTGGATAAGAAAACAAGGCGCTACAGGCTGAAGCAGACAATGAAAAACCAAATATTATTTCCCCTACTTACAAATTACACACTAACAACCACGAAAATAAATAAAAATAACCACCCTGCAAAATAAAACACGATAAAACAACCTATACACAAAACTAAATTTGGTTACAAGAAAACAAAGCGGGCTGTCTCTGATGAGACAGCCCGCTTTGTTTTCTATATATCGTTATAACCTTCCTAAACCGGTGCGCCTGCTTCGTCATTTTCCTTCTTTGCCGGGAACAAAACAGAAGCAATAACACTCGTAGCTAATATACCGAGGATCACATACAAGGAATATACTGTTTTGAAACCGAGATCGGCAAGGTAGTGATGTGCCAGCATCTTCACGCCAATGAACACCAGCAAAACACCCAATCCATATTTAAGAAACCTGAACAGCCCGACGATATTACTGAGAAAGAAGAACATCGACCTCAACCCCATGATGGCGAAAATATTCGAAAAGAAAACCACATAAGGATCTTTGGTCACCGCAAACACAGCCGGTACCGAATCGACGGCAAAGATCAGGTCCGTAAATTCTATGATCAGCACCACCAGAAAGAGCGGAGTAACCATGCGCTTCCCGTTTTTCCGGACAAAGAAATGTCCGTAGACAAAACGCGGATATACGGGCAGGTACTTTGAAGCAAATTTCACAACAGGATGCTTGCTGGGTTCCAGCTTTTCATCTTCTTTATCGAAGAAAATCTTCGCGCCCTGGTATACCAGGAAAACCCCGAAAATATAGATGATCCATTCAAATCTGGCCATGAGTGCCGCACCCAGGAAAATAAAGATAAAGCGCATGATAATGGCACCCAGCACGCCCCATACCAACACTTCCTTGTAATATTTCGGTTTAACCCCGAAAGAGGTAAAAATCAATATAATGACAAATATGTTATCTATGGATAGCGCATACTCAAGCAGGTATCCCGTGATGAACTCCAGAGACATATTGTTACGATAGATCTCCAGGCTCGTTTCGAAGTCTCCGGGTATAAGCCTGAGATGCGGGGCATATTTATCCTTGATATGAACAAGGTCCTCATAGGTCTCGACACCGTGGATCCAGTCACCGTGTGTATTGATGATCACATAAAAGCCCAGTGCAAGACCAATCCAGGCGACGGTCCACGCAGCGGCCTCTCCAAACTTCACTACATGGTCTTTTTTGTTAAAAACACCAAGATCAAGCGAAAGCATAAAGCCGATCACCAGCAAAAATCCTGTGAAAAAAATTACTTCGTTCGTTAACATCATTGTATCGAGTCGTGAATGGATCGGCAAATATAAGATAAAATATAAGGATCAGCCGAATGCTGTGAACAGCGGTCATTACACGACCTTCAGCAGCGCCGTTTCGGCGGTGAGGCCAGGACCAAAAGCACCTGAGAATATCAGGCTGTCACCAGGAGCAGTTTCCGCCCGGACAAGCTTCTCCAGTACAAACAATATCGTGCAGGACGACATATTCCCGAACTCGGAAAGCACGCGGTAAGCCAGGGAATTATGGGCAGGTTCGAGATCTAACGCTTTTTCGAGCACTTCCAGTATTCTTCTTCCTCCCGGGTGAAAAGCGTAACGGGAAACATCAGCCCGGGTATAGTTGTTTTTGGCCAAAATCTTTTGGAAAAGAGAGGGAATCCCGGTCATCAGGATATCGGGGACACGGGTGGTAAGTCTCATTTCGAAACCGGCATCCTGAATATACCAGCCCATCTCGTCTCTGCCTTCCGCAAAAACATCGCTCGAAAAGTCCAAAAGTTGCAATGCTCCGGGTACGGGCTCCGCCTCCAGAATAATGGCCGCGGCACCGTCGGAAAACAAAGCATTGGAAAGTAAAAAGTCATCGGCCTTTCTATTCTGAAAATGCAGAGAACAAAGCTCAACGCACACCATAAGCACTTTAGCGGCGGGGTCTGCCTTAACGATAGCCGCCGCTGCTTTCATGCCGTTAAATGCGCCGTAACATCCCATAAAATTGATGGCAAGCCGCTCCGTGGTGCTTTGGATTCCAAGCGTGGTCATCAGTTCTATATCGGGCCCGGGGGCGTACATTCCCGTACAGCTTACCGTGATCAGATGGGTGATCTCCCCGGGGTTTACCCTGCTCCCCGCCAAACAAGCCTCTGCTGCCCGGGTGGCTAGCGGGGTGGCATATTCCCTGTACAGATCCATTCGCCTTCCTACCGTAGGGAACGGATCAGCAGGTGTACGTGGAAAGAAAGTAAAATCGTCTCTTTCCCGGCCGTAGTCGGCCAGTACAGAATGCCTGTAATGGATCCCTGTATTCCTGTATAGTGCTTTCAGTCTCCTTACCTCGTGAAAGGATAGGTCCAGTAAATTCACCATAAAATCAGCAATCTCCCCCTGTGACAGTTTCTGAGATGGAACCGCTGTTCCTATGGATGTGATAAATGCCGTATTAGTTCCTGAACCACTCATTGCTATCGTTAATGGTGCCTTTCCTTCCTCGCTTGTTTCAGAACACCCGTGTGAACTTCTTGCCTGTCAATATAACCTGAAGATCACAATAAATAAGCGAGTATGTTATTAATTAAACGACTTTTTCGGCACACCGGTTCAAACCTGCGTTGTCATTTCTCATCACGCCAATAGGACGAAGTGCGCAAAAAACATTACATTTGAAGCGCCAATTACCTTGCCCATCGAATTGACCGAAGACACTTATCTCTCTATCGAAAAACAAAGTGAAGGTTTCTTTAAAGACCGCGGCAGTAAATTCATGGCCTACGCCCTGCCCGTTTCTGCCGAAGAGGAAATCAAAGCACAACTGACCTTTTTCAGGGAACTCCATCCAAAGGCTGTTCATCATTGTTACGCCTGGCGACTGGGACCGGAAAAAGACCGCTACAGATCGTCGGACGACGGTGAGCCGTCAGGATCAGCAGGAAAACCCATACTAAACACACTCTACTCTGCTTCGCTTTCCGATGTACTGGTATTGGTTGTGCGTTACTTTGGGGGCACACTTCTGGGGGTGCCCGGACTTATTCACGCGTATAAAACGGCCAGTGAAGAGGCACTGAAGGAAGCGACAGTGATCGAACGCCACGTCAGAGACACGTTCAGACTCGTTTTCCCCTACGAAAGCATGAATGAAGTGATGAAAATCGTCAAGGACCTGAACCTGGAAATAGAGAATCCGTTATTTGAAATGACCTGCGAAATGACGATACATCTAAGAAAGTCACTTCATCAGGGTTTTATGGACAGGACCTCTAAAATAAGATCCCTGGAAATACATAAGGCTGATTGACTTCTACACGCCTGAAAAAAGGCCTTCCGGTGAGAATGTGCGACAACAAATTTGCCGCCTGCGCCAATGAACGAATAACATCAGCTATCTCCGACCCGGTCCTGCTGTCACATAATTGTACCAAGCTTTTTTTAAATGACCTGGCCTCTACCAGCTTAAGCGCCGGCTCCGGCTTCCCCCTGTCAAAATGCCGGATCCCGTCACCGTGCAGGCCCGGAATGAGCAAGTTCAGAAATCGTAGCCTATTTTAACACTCAGGTCAAAAATGCCCGATGCATCATTGTTGATATACCCAAATGTGGTGCCGTACCCTACACCTATCCTGGATTCAAAATTAATCTTGCGCCCCAAACTCCTCCTGATACCAAAAGTGGGAATCACACCTATCTGGTTGCTCACATTTATGTTAGGTGTATTTGAAATAACAAATCCGTCAGGGATGCACCTGACCATCAGGCCTATGTAATTTGCGGCATTGTTTCGGGTAGCCTTGCCTTTCTCCGCCCTTTTTTGTATATTATAATAGTATTTGGGCATTAGTGCTACCGAAGGATAGATGGC
>CAZAVR010000152.1:0-407 GCA_964488435.1 uncultured Cytophagales bacterium
TGATTGTCTGCTTTGTTTTTTTTGCAGGATCAGGATGCCAGACGTCGCAGCACAGGACTGAGGGGAAGGAAGAAAGCCCCCCGGTCTCATCTGGGAAAACGCCTGGTCAGGTGATGGTCAACTATGCAAAGGGATTTACTATTTCTTATCAGGATGGCTTCAAATTAGTACATGTGCTCAATCCGTTCGGTACCGCGGCAGATACATCCCGCTATCTTTTGTTGCAAAGAGGAGCTGTACGACCGACGGGTTATGACCATTATCAAGCGATAGAACTGCCTGTGAAAAGTTTTGCATTGATGTCGTCTACCTTTCTCGGACTTCTTGTTTTTCTTGATGCGCAGGACGTGTTGGTGGGCTTGGGCGATGTGACTTATGTGTATGATCCCCGGACCGTTCAGCTCATC
>CAZAVR010000152.1:417-5893 GCA_964488435.1 uncultured Cytophagales bacterium
ATCAGAGAGGGGAGGGTAAAAAGCATAGGCAGGGACCAGGGTGTTAACGAAGAAAGGCTGGTGATGATGCAACCCGGTCTTTTGATGGCTTCTGGGGGAGGTGGTTCAGGTGATCATCATCGCTTCCGTATATTAAGTGATGCCGGGATACCTGTAATGTTCAATTATGACTGGACGGAAACGACGCCGCTGGGTCGTGCGGAATGGGTGAAGCTGATGGCTGCGCTGCTGAACAAAGAAGATGAGGTAAACAGGAAGTTTGACGCGGTTGAAATCGAATACAAACGACTGCGGGATCTTTCTGCGAAAGTCGGTGAGAAGCCGGAGGTAATCACCGGGATGCATTACAAAGACGCGTGGTTCGTTCCGGGGGGGCAGAGTTATATGGCAGGCTTTTTCCGGGATGCCGGGGCAAATTATCGCTGGAGCGACAGCAAGGAGTCAGGCAGTCTTTCGCTGGCTTTTGAGTCAGTCTATCCTACGGCGCTCAGCGCGGATGTATGGCTGAACGTCGACGGTGGCTATATCGTGACCAGAGAAGGGATTATTGCCAAAGATATCAGATACCGGGATTTCAAGGCTATGAAATCAGGTAAAGTTTTCGGTTATTTCAACCGTGTGAGTGAAAACGGGTCGAACGACTATTGGGAATCCGGTCCTGTGAACCCACATCTCGTGCTTGCAGATATGATCAGGATATTCCATCCCGGGCTGTTGCCTCGGCATGAGTTAGTATACTATAAGCAGATCAGATGATGAAGGCCTCCCGTTTAGAACACGCTTCTCCGGAAACTCCGGAAAGGGCTGCCAAACGCAGGGGTATTGTTTTGTTCCTGCTCACCCTTGCCTGTTGCGTGATGTTCATTATGGATATCCTGACGGGCTCCGTCCGCATTCCGGTCTCCGAGGTGATCCGGATTGTTCTTGAAGGCCAATCGGACTCGACGGCGTGGCTGTTCATCGTAGAGAAAATCCGTATTCCGAAGGCGCTTACGGCAGTGGTGGCCGGATGCAGCCTGTCGGTAAGCGGACTGCAAATGCAGACATTGTTTCGAAATCCGTTGGCGGGTCCTTCAGAGCTGGGTATTACTGCCGGCGCAGGTCTGGGCGTAGCTGCTGTGATGCTGACAACGGGCGGAGCTGTCAATCTTCATGCTATTAAAGAGTCGGGTGTTGGCGGGGGATGGATTGTGGCATTGATGTCGTCAGCCGGGTCAGCCCTTGTGTTGATGTTGGTTCTGCTTATAGCGCGTCGGGTAAGGGATCATGTCATTCTGCTGATCGTGGGGGTGATGATGGGTACCATTACTTTGTCTGTCATCAGTTTATGGCAGTATTTCAGCCGGCCGGAGCAGTTGCAGGAGTATATTTTCTGGACCTTCGGATCACTTGGGGGTGTTACCGGATCGCAATTGCAGATATTGGGCTGGGTCACTTTTTTCGGACTTTGTTTGACTTTGGCTTCTTCCAAATGGCTAAATGCCCTGCTTTTAGGAGCGTATTATGCAAAAAGCATGGGGGTAACCACTGGGAGAGCCAGATTTGTTATCTTGTTAAGTACTAG
This sequence comes from uncultured Cytophagales bacterium, assembly GCA_964488435.1. Lineage (GTDB taxonomy): Bacteria > Bacteroidota > Bacteroidia > Cytophagales > Spirosomataceae > JBEBSO01. The sequence continues at coordinate 1,982 of CAZAVR010000152.1, forward strand.
TATTTTAACCGGCAGTGTAACGGCATTTTGCGGGCCGATTGGTTTTGTGGGCATTGCGGTGCCGCATATCGCCCGTTCGCTCTTCAACAGCGCTGACCATAGATTGCTCATACCAGGTTGCTGTCTCACCGGGGTTTTACTTATGCTGATTTGTGATGTGATGACCCAATTGCCCGGAACAGAGCATGTACTCCCTGTGAATGTGGTTACGTCGCTTTTGGGTGCGCCGGTAGTGATCTGGGTAATCATTCGCAATAACAATTTACGATCGTCTTTTCAATGATGGAACCGGATGCGATCCTTGTCGCTAAAGATCTAAGCATCGGTTATGGAAACGGACGCCACGGGAGCAATGTGCTTTTAACCATACCGGAGGTGGCCCTTCGAAGGGGCGAGCTCACAGGGCTATTGGGTCCTAATGGCAGCGGGAAATCGACGCTCATTCGCACGCTGTGCAATTTACAATCAGCACTTTCGGGAGAAATCCGGCTTGGCGGACAGCCTCTTTATGGGATGAAGCAGCGAGAGCAGGCGCAGCGGCTGAGCCTCGTGCTGACCGAAAGAACAGGCGGGGGGAATCTGTCGGTTTACGAGGTGGTTGCCCTGGGCAGGATCCCTTATACGGACTGGTTCGGTACACTGGGTCCTATCGACAGGCGCATGATAGAGCGGGCCCTGGATCTTGCAGATGTTTCGCGATTTCGGGACAGAAAGCTATTCGCGCTAAGTGATGGCGAGCGCCAGAAGGTGATGCTGGCAAGGGCACTGGCCCAGGATACACCGCTGATCATACTTGATGAGCCGACAGCGCATCTGGATCTCCCCAATAGAATTGATATGATGCAGCTCCTGCGAAAGCTGGCCGGAGAGGCGGGAAAAGCTATTCTTATCTCCTCCCATGAGCTGGATCTTACCTTGCAGAGTGCAGACCAACTCTGGCTGCTTTCTGACCGGCAGCTCATTGCCGGCACCCCTGAAGACCTTGTTTTAAATGGAACCTTTCAATCGGTATTCCGGCACACTGGTGTGCGGTTCGATGTTTTGTCAGGCTCCTTCCTCATGGACAAACCTGTGCCGTCAGAATACATATTCCTTACCGGAGAAGCCTCAGCCACGTACTGGCTGGGGAGAGCGCTCTTACGAGAAGGCTGGGGTATAGCGGAGAATGCACAGAGCGCCTGTCAGATCAGCGTCCATGCGGACCATCCGGGCTACACATTCCGTGCCAGATGGTACGATGAGGTCGCTGTATTTCGATCAGTGGAGGCACTTTTGAAATGGTTTAGAGGTAAGATTCGCAGTGGAGTATAAATCATCCGTGTCCAGGGTTTCAGTTCTATCCCACCCCAAGATTCTCGTTTCTTTAAGAAGTAAGCAGCTATCATCGCCTTGAATAGCCCCATTCTATTTTATCATCTGGTTCATTTTAAGTTGCTAATCTTGAAATATTGATAAAATTCCATAAAATTTTCGGGTTGCTAGATAAAAAAAATGACGAAAGTCATATATTTGTATGACTTTCGTCATTTTTTTTATTCAATTCTTTAAAAAAATAAAGTACGATAGTCAGAATATATTTTGCTGCTAATCAAAATGTTAAGATGAATCTTAACAAGGTGATGGGTAAACTGGGCTTAAACAGACTAGTAGAAGAGGTAGCAACATTGGTTTTTCGGTTAATTTTCCTTTAGCTATTTCTCACCATAATTAACTCAAAATCTACAAGTTATGAAGACAAGCATTACGAATGCTTTCGAACTTCGATCCAGGAGTTCTAATCAGAATATCAGAAGGCTGATATTGACCCTTATAGGCTTATCTATGTTTTTGGCCAGTTACGCGCAGACCGGCTACATCTACGTGACCCAGAAACAACTTGACGAGTCGCTTAATCAATCATTTTCGTATACTGGTGATGGTGGTATCGGGAATTTTACGCTCAACGACAATGGAGCCAACTTTCAAGTCTTGGATTTCGGTGTAAGTGCTAATGGAAGAATGTGGGTTGTTACCAATGATGGTGGAAACACGGTTTATTATCGCAATGCCAATTCATCTACCTGGGTACCGACTACAATAACAAATGCCCGTAGAATTGACGGAGCTGATGGGGGTAACGCCGTTGTTATTTCTACGAGCAATATTTTGTATAGTACTGACGGAACAACCCATACCCAGATTGGAGATCCGACATTGTCTGTATTTTCCACGTTGTCGATAACCACCTTTATCGATGTTACTTATACTTCGCTGGATGGAGGTACTGTTGCTTTGACGGCTTCCACCGGATCTACAACCGGTGGGTTACTTTTTAAATACAATGCTTCAACCTGGACCAGAGTGGGAACTGCCACTAACACAGGCCGTATTGACGGAAGTACGGCAGATCCCAGTACTATAGTGTCTTCCAAAAATTCGACATCGCTTGTTAATTATATTAACCTGACAACCGGAGCAGAAACCTCTGTCACCGGTCAACCTTCCAGCACTAGTGGAGGGCCAATTGACGTCTCTATAGACGCTTCCGGGGTGATACACGCAATTTATGGCATTTCGGGTGTTGGGTCGGTCTACAGTAATTCCGGAAGCGGTTGGAGTCCTATTGAAGCTTATACGAGAACGGCAGCGCAGATCACCACTGGCCCGGCTGGCCAGGTCTGGACAATAATGGGATTTAATACGACAAATGCCCCATACAGTAACATTTTTACAAAAACCAGCGGAACTGATGGAGCAGGAAACAGGATTTGGCTGGATGACGAGCGGGTGAGAAGTTCACCTGCCACTGGGAATGCGATAATGATCCCGGTTACCGCGGGGTCATATACTATTACGGGAGCCGGAGTAACTGGGTGGCATTTAAATAGCATAGATGTTTATGATCCTACATCAAATTCAAGCGCAACCGTTTCAACAGGAACAGTAAATCTTGAGGTGGCTGAAGGAGAGATTGTTTACGTGACCTACACAAATCAAAGCACCAGCATTACTTCTGCCGGAACAGACTGTGGAGTCACTTTTACGGAAACTTTTGGGAATGGGGTTTCTGCATTTGGCCCGCCACAAACAGGCGTAATTAGCTACCACTATCTCGGGAGCGGTACAATACCATCAGACGGATGGTACGCGATCAAGAAGACTGCATCTAACTGGAATAATTCCTCGTTGAGCAATCATACAGGTGATGCCGACGGATATTTTCTGATGGTCAACGGAGCTTATTCTACAGACGAAATGTACAGAAGACGAATTGATAACCTGGCTATAGGGCAGATATATACACTTTCTTTTTGGGTTGCTGATTTGTCGCCACAGGCTGCTATTAGGCCGAATATAACCCTTGGGATAGCGGATGTGACTAACGGAGGGGTCATTGCTTCTACCAATACCGGCAACATTGTCAACAATTCAGCCGGAACCTGGAAAAAGTATTTTTTTACCTTCACCGCAACAACAGGCTTAGTTGACCTCTTTATAAGAAACAACCAGGTGGGTGGTTCCGGAAATGACGTGGCAATTGATGATATCACCTTCGAGGTGGGCGTTCCTTCCGATCCTGTCGCTTCCATTGTTAACAATAACTGCTCCTCACCAACAAGTGGTTCGATTACCATTACCGCTCCCCTTGATAATTCTCCTACAACCGGAATCGACTACGAATACAGCATTGATGGGCTAAATTATACGGACAATACACTATTTTCAAATGTTGCGCCGGGAACATATACTATATATGTGAAATTGAAAGGAACAACATGCATAAAAACGAGCAGCATCGTTGTCAATCTGGCTTTGTGTGGAACCGTCTTTAATGATGCAAACGGGCTCAATGGCGGCGGTTTTGTCGACGGTACTGGTACAAATGCATCCGGTGTTAACGCAATTGTTTACAATAACACCCTGTCTTCAGTA
>CAZAVR010000152.1:5903-8503 GCA_964488435.1 uncultured Cytophagales bacterium
AGCCGTAGTGGCAGTATTAAATGATGGGACTTACAGCGCGAGCCTGGCACCAGATGCGACCTATACGGTGTATCTTACAACAGCAACCTCTACTACGGGTATTCCCACATTGACCCCTCCTGCGGGCTATGTTTACACAGGCGAAAATATCAGCCTTCCAACTATAGCGGGGAACGACGGACTGTCAGGCGGAACTACTGCGGATGGTATTTTGTCGGTTGGATTAGTCAATGCGAATATCCTGAATGTAAATTTTGGTATCAACCGTATCCCTACTGCAGATGCAAAATCAACAGGGATTTCAACACCCACAGTAAATCAATTCTATACACTCAACGGTGCCGGAGGAAACCCGCCATTTCCTTCCGGTTTAGATCCTGAGGACCAGGCTTTAAGTGGTACACTAGCGGGGAAAAAGGTATCTATAGCACAGTTGCCAACAAATGGAGAGCTTTGGTATAATGGCTCCGTGATTACATCCACAGGCGAATTGCCTGGTGATTTTGACCCAAGCTTGCTCCAATTTAAAGCTACTGGGAGTGGTTATGAGTCTACCTCATTTACTTATGTGTATGTTGACGCAGCCGGGACACCCAGTGAACCTGCTACTTATTCATTGACATGGACATCTCCTCTCCCCGTAAAGCTGGTTTCGTTTATGCTTAGTAAAGAAGGTGGGCAAACAGGTTTGACCTGGACTACGTCTGAGGAAGTAGCAAGCGATAGTTTTGAGATCCAACACAGTACGACTGGGAAGAGTTGGTCTGTACTGGGATCCATTAGGGCGAAAGGGGAAAGCCATGAATTGGTTACTTATACATATATACATTCCGATCCTGTAAACGGAGAAAATCTCTACCGATTAAAAATGATCGATATTGACGGTACCTATTCTTTCAGCAGCCTTAGGAGTATTCATTTTGATATTGCTCTAAATCCAGTTTTATATCCGAATCCAGCATCTGTTAAAATGAAAGTAGATCTGAAGGGATATAAAGCCTCAGATATACTGGAAGTCAGAATTGTTTCTCTGACAGGTAATACAGTTCTTCTTCAAAAGAAGCTGGTGAACGGCGAAGTTGACGTAAAACATGTGCCGTCGGGTACCTATTTGGTGGTAATTAAGTTAACTGATGGTACTTTTAAAAGCGAAAAAATGGTAATTTTAAAGTAGCTTGCCCGATTATTGCCAAAAGAGCTGCCGAAAATTTTCGGCAGCTCTTTTGTATTCATGGCCGGAGGAGTTCTCCAGCCATAGGGTGATTGATTTTCCTGTAAAAGTTCGAGCGGAATATTTGATGGCCTTTTCTATAGAAGGCGGCGGGTATTTTTAGTTGTACAAAGGAAATATCAGCAGCATTGTTCATATAGGAAAAACAAAAAAAGGGAGGAAGCTCCCTTTTTCGTAAAGTGGTAAAATGGTGGGGTATATGGATTATTGTTTTTATAATTTACTCGGGATATAAATACCGGCGTCAGTGCTCGTTTCAGATACGGCTGTTTATCGGAGAGACTTGTTAAAATCTTATGCCAGGATCTTTTTCGGAAGTAACGTGACAACCCATTGCTTTTTTGTTGTCAAATGGGGCGAAATGGTTCTGACAGGTTACGTGGGTGGGGAAATTTTCCCACATATTTTCTTCTTTTCCCGGTCTGCGCTCCCTGTTTTGGTGTGTTTGAAATGACCGTTCTTCAAAAAGCATACAGGTATCCTCAAAAGGGTTCGAATGGGCTGTTCAGGGTAACGTATTTTTCATCCCGTCCTCTATCGGAAGTCTTCCTGTCAGGACATCAGATGGGACTTGCAAGGAAGTGTTATGGGAAAAATGCGAGGATTTATTTCATTTTTAGAATGTATGTCAGATATCGGTAGTTACATTTACAACCCTTAACCCTGTATCAAGCATAAAACATGGAAAAAAACAGAAGAAATTTCCTGAAGACGGTGGGGACGCTGTCATTGATGAGCGGCACAACCTCAATGTTTGGCCTGTCGCCGCGGACCGAAGCAAACGAAGCGACCAGGTTGTCGATACAGGACATGGTATCACTCCGTCCTGAGAAAATTTTCGATGTCATGGATTTGAATCAGCAGGGACTCGAAAAAGTCAAAACAGCTTTCGCAAGAAGAGGGTTTCAGGCCGCTATGCCCGAGCTTCTGGACTACTATCGCAAAAAATATCCTGCACCTGAGGCAGCTGTCGTTAAAGCAGACGCTGAGCCGGACAAGCGCTCACTGACGAGGGCAAATCAGTTGGATAAGAACATCTTCCAGTGGGGGCCGCTTCCTGCTGCTACTTATCATGAGCCTATTGATTGGGCTTATGACCCGGGAAAGGACATTGAATGGGTAGCGTCCGTTTACAGGTTTAACTGGGTAAACGATTTAGTCAAGGCTTATCAGGTTACCCGTGATCAACGCTACATAAAAACTTTTGTAAGACTTACAACCGATTGGATAAAAAAGCACCCCCTCGAGAAAACACTGGAAAGCATACATCCCGTATATACTTATTGGAAAGGGTATGCATGGCTTGATCTTCAAACAGGTATACGGGCTACCAATATTTGTAGTGCATTCAGAGCTTTTGTGCATTCAG
>CAZAVR010000153.1:0-1389 GCA_964488435.1 uncultured Cytophagales bacterium
TTCTTTCCATCACCCAGGCCGATGGATGCTGTCGCCCATTCACCTACGCCATCTATGGTTAAGATGGCAGATTTCTCGTAAGGAGAGGGGTAAAAAGCGCTGGCAGCATGAGAAAGGTGATGTTCGGGAAAAAGTATTTTGACAGGTTTTTTCTTGTTATATCCCAGCGCAACCAACTCTTCATTTATCAGTCTCTTGAGAAACATCTTTTCTTTGATCCATACAGGCATCGCTACAATGAACGAACGCAGACCTTTCGGGGCAAAAGCATAATAAGTTTCAAGCAGCCTCTCGAACTTCAGCAGGGGTTTGTCATAGAAAACAATAGCGTCGAGCTGGTTGAGCGTTATGCCGCCATATTCTAAACAAAACCTGACAGCATTTGACGGAAATCCGGGATCGTGTTTTTTTCTGGTAAAGCGTTCTTCCTGGGCCGCAGCAATGATAGTTCCATTCTCGATTAAGGCAGCAGCAGAGTCATGGTAAAAAGCGGATATACCTAATATTCTCATAGAGAAATGTTAAATAGCAAAGATTTCGACAAAAGTAGCACCTATTGTTTCCAAATGCAATACGCGTGGGGTATGATGTTTTATTGTTTACTTTCCGTTTGAGCGTTGTAAAACCTTCGGCAAACATGGATACCATTTATTTAGACGAAAATTTAGCTAATGGCTCCATTTAAAACCGGTTATTGCACTCATTCCGCTTCAGCACCTGTTGCGGGCTGGTCGTTTTTGCCGGAGAGATTCATTTATAACCGACCTTCTCATCTGTATGTGCAGACATCTGATGTTATTCATACATTTAGGCTATACGAGAAGCATTCGTCCGGGCTTGCGGCTGAAATCCATTTCTGTATTGAATCCGGGCACCGGGCGATATCACTTCCAAGGGCACCTTTTGGAGGGTTACAGCTTTACATGCACTGTTCCGATGTAGCTCTTTCAAGGCTGTGGGAAGCTGTGGAGGTGTGGGCTTCAGGCCTGGGAGTAACCTCTCTCGTTGTCAGATGTGGGGCTGATATTTATCGCACATTTGAATATGCGTCCCTGGAAGATATGTATATACGGAGCGGCTTTAAGGTAAGCAGTGAGTTGGAAAATTTACATATAAGGGTTTCAGGGCAGCCTTTCGAACAGGTAATCAATGCCGCTGAGTCAAGACGGCTGATGAAATGCCGGAGAAATGATTTGAGGGCGAGCCTGATGGAGAACCCGGACATGAACCTGCTGTATGATTTTATAGTGGAAAACAGAACAAAACAAGGCTATCCATTGCGCTATGCCAAAAAGCTTTTGTCTGAACTTCTTTCCACTTTTCCTGAAGAGGTAAAGGTGTTCAAGGTATTTGACCGGCATCGGATCATTTCCCTTTGTTTTACGATCC
>CAZAVR010000153.1:1436-6169 GCA_964488435.1 uncultured Cytophagales bacterium
GGTTCATGTCCGGGTTTCTGAAGAGGTTGTGTATACCTTTTTTCCGGTAGATAATCCTGATTATCATCTGTTTAGTCCTATGGTGTTACTGTACGGGGAGATTTATGAGTACTGCAGGCAGAGGCATGTCAGCATCATAGATCTGGGTACTTCTTTGGATCATCAAGGAACACTTAAGCCGGGCCTGCTGCGGTTCAAGAAAAACTTAGGTGGGATTTCCCGGCCAAAAAGACAGTTGATTAAGGAACTCTGCTGAGCCGGATATATTGACAAACAGCCTCAGATAAAGTTATTTTTGAACAGCTTGATAGCAATAGCGATCAGGATAATCCCGAAGATCTTCCTTAGAATGTCCATGCCGCCTTTACCCAGCCGCTTTTCTATGACGACGGAAAATTTCAGTACTACAAATACCAGCAGGAGATTGATCACTATTCCAACCAGTATATTCGGAATTGAATAGGCAGCACGTAAGGAAAGTAGGGTGGTCATGGTGCCGGCGCCTGCAATGATGGGGAAAGCGATAGGGACAATAGAGGCAGATCCTGAGTCGATATCATCATGTCTGAAAATATTTCTTCCCAGGATCATTTCCAGTCCGAGAAGAAAGAGAATAAGGGCTCCTGCTACCGCGAAAGAGGAGATATCAACACCAAAGAGGCTAAGCATTCTTTCTCCGAGAAAGAGAAAGGTTATCATGATAAAACCTGCGGCTATTGTAGCCTTACCCGACTGGATATGCCCTACTTTAAGGCGCAGATTAGCAATCACAGGTACAGAACCGATGATATCGATGACCGAAAGCAGAATCAGCGTGACCGATATGATTTCTTTTGGGTTGAACATAACCTGGTATATATCCGGATAAACATGTAAATATCAGATGGGATATGGCCCTGTTCCGATCATACCTGGAAGGTAATGAAGTTCAGGAAAGAGTTAAACTGCTTTTTGTAGATATCTGTGTTTACTACATAAAGGTAGGCTCCTTTCTTAGAAAATCCCCGTTGTTTCTCATTGAGTTTGGTGAGCAGGCCTGTTGATAAAATTTTCCTGCTGAAATTACGCTTGTCAAAGGAAAAGCTGAAAATCGCTTCGTAGAGTTTCTGGAGTTGCGGAATGGTGAACTTCTCCGGAAGCAACTCGAACCCTATAGGATGTTGTGTCGCTTTGTATTGAAGCCTTTTGATCGCCAGCTCGGCCATGTCTTTATGATCGAAAAGCATGGCGGGCAGGTCAGTGATGGAAAACCATTGTGCTTCGTATGTTTTGGATATTTTTTCCTCATAATCCGAGACATTTATCAATGCGAAATAGGTGACCGATACAGTCCTTTCCACAGGATCCCGTTGAGGCGCTCCAAATGAATACAGCTGTTCAAGATATATATCCGTAAGTCCCGTAAGCTCGTGTAAAATCCTGGATGCGGCGGTATCCAGGCCTTCGTCAGGGCGAAGCCATCCTCCCATAAGTGACCAGGTTACGTTGTTTTCTTCCAGGCCTCGTTTTACCAGCAATAATTTTAACTCTTCTCCGTCGAACCCAAATATTATGGAATCAAGAGCCACAAGGCATTTCACCTGGCTCTGATACTGTGCTATCATCATTTGCGGGTAAAATTAAATTCGTAATATGGTATTTTAAATCTATGTTTTAAGTACTTAACAAAGGCTTCAAGCGGAGGTTCTTACTTAGGACTTTTCGTTGAAATGTCTGAAAAAATCTTTCAAAATTGCTGTTTCCTCATGGGTTATGGAAGGGAAATTGGCGATTCTGAGCGTGATGTCTTTCCATTTTCCATATCCGTTGCCGAGGATGATGCCTGCTTTTAGCGCCTCTGTTTTAATACGTGCTACAGCCTGTTTATCGCCCTGGAGCGTAATCACTGTCGGAGATCTTATCTCCGGATCACTGACTAGCGGGGATAACAAAGGATAGTCAGAAAAAAAGGAATACAGCATTTCAGCCCGTTCGGAAAGTGCGGCCGATGTTTCGGAAACAGAAGGTATATGTTCAAGTATTTTGGATAAAAGATAGATGCCAAGGGTGTTGGGGGTGTAGGGCGTCTGGTTGCGCGAAAAATTGTCGAGCAAAAACTGCAGGCTGTTGTAGTGAGCCCTTTCATTTAATGTTCCGGCCTTTCTGACAGCATCCGGGGATAGGATCAGTAAACCCAGTCCGGGAGGTAAGCCCAGGCATTTCTGAACGGAGGCAAACCAAACATCAGACAGCTCCCATTCCATATTCACACCCGCCAGGGACGAGGTAGCGTCGACAGCGATAAGCCCTTTGAACTGCTTTCTTATTTTTCGCAGTGCCGCGTCAGGAATAACAGTCCCGTTAGAGGTTTCATTGTGGGTGATGCAAAGCACACCGCTTGTTTTGTCTGCAGGCAGGGAGGCCGGCCATTCGTCGTATCCAAATGGAATTGAGAGGACAGTGTCGAACAGTCTTTGTGTATACTCACACCATTTTTCTCCGAACGCACCGTTATGCAGATGGAGGCTTTGCTCATCTGTCAGGGATTGGGCAATGATTTCCCAACACTCGGTAGCGGATGAGACCAGGCAGATTGTATAGCCGACAGGAATCCCGAGCTTCAGATGAAGCAGATCGATGGTGTGACCCAACATGGACATGAAGGCCGGACTCCGGTGGTTCATGCTCAGAATCCCGGACCGGAATGCCTCCGTTACAAAATGTTCCGTTTCGGGGTAAATCTTTGAAGGACCTGGGTAGAATGTAATCATGTCATCAAAAGATAGCGTATCGCCAGTTCATATCCTTTGAGACCCAGGCCACATATCATTCCTTTGCATCTGGACGTCAGAAAACTGTGGTGTCGAAAGGCTTCCCTTGCATGGATATTGGAAATATGTACCTCAACGGCCGGAGCAGGTACAGCCGACAGCGCATCCGCCAGTGCTACAGAAGTGTGGGTAAGCCCGCCGGCATTGATGACAATGCCCTGGTATTCAAATCCTGTTTCATGAATTTTATCTATGAGCTGTCCTTCATGATTGGACTGAAAATAGGTTAATTCTATCTCTGGAAAAATTTCTCCGAGCTCTTCGAAATAAGCGTCGAAAGATTTTGCTCCGTATATACCCGGTTCGCGCTTTCCAAGCAGATTAAGGTTGGGGCCGTTGAGAATAAGTATCCTTTTCATTTTATTGTGGGGTTCATGGTCAGACTGTCATCATGCAAAGGAACAAAAAAAAGATAAATCAATGAGCGGAAGTATTCTTTTGTGTATTAACCTATTTTTGCAGCGGAGTTTAAGCGTGTTCATTTAATAATATAGTGTATGCTTGAGGTGGAAAGCCCGGAGTCGGAGGATGAAGAGCTCTACGAGCATTACCGCATCGTGGCAGATAAAGGCCAGGGGTTGATGCGCCTGGATAAATTTCTCAGCATTCATGTTCCCAATGTATCCCGGACCAAAATTCAGCACGGGATAGATGCAGAAGCTATCCGTGTGAACGGAAACGCGGCGAAAGCAAGTTATAAAGTTAAACCGGAGGATATAGTGGTTTTGGCATTGCCCAAGCCCCCCAGGGACACAGAGATTGTTCCTGAGGATATTCCGCTGGATATCGTTTTTGAAGATGAGGAATTGCTGATTGTAAACAAACCCGCCGGGATGGTGGTCCACCCCGCTTTTGGCAACTGGACCGGAACACTTGTTAATGCGTTGGTTTTTCATTTTCAGCATTTGCCGACGTCCCGGAACGGGGTGATCAGGCCAGGGCTTGTGCATAGGATCGATAAGGAAACGTCAGGCTTGCTGGTGATTGCGAAAACCGAGTATGCCATGACGCATCTGGCCAGGCAATTTTTTGATCACAGCATTGAACGCACTTACCTGGCTTTGGTATGGGGGGAGCCCAGGGAGTCGGAAGGTACGATAACAGGCCATCTGGGACGAAGTATAAAAGACAGGCGGGTGCAGTCGGTCTATCCGGATGGAAGCCAGGGCAAGCATGCTGTTACCCATTACGAGTTGCTTGAGCCCATGCGTTACGTATCACTTGTCAAATGCAACCTGGAAACAGGGCGCACACATCAGATAAGGGCGCATTTTCAGTATCTGGGCCATCCTCTTTTCGGGGATCCTATGTATGGAGGAGATATGATAAGAAGGGGGACGGTAAATGGAACATATAAGGCTTTTGTTGAGAACTGTTTTAAGATCCTGCCTCGTCAGGCACTTCATGCCAAGTCGCTGGGTTTCTTGCATCCACGCTCCGGAGAATGGATGCAATTCGATTCTGAAATGCCGGAAGATATGGAGGAAGTGATCGCGAAGTGGCAAAAGTTTGTGAAATTTCAGTAGATATTGTCTCCGTTGTCATTATAGTATTAATGTAAACCGATATTTATGGAAATTGTTATCCGTAAGGGAGTTAAGGAAGATATCGCTTCTGTATTCGAGCTGGTTCTGGAGCTTGCCAAATTTGAAAGGGCGCTGGATCAGGTAAGGAACACCGTCGACGGGATGACCCTGGACTATGATCGGGGGTTGTATGATTTTTTTGTGGCTCAAACGGGAGACGGCAGAATAATCGGAATGGCACTGTACTATTTCCGATACTCTACCTGGAAGGGTAAGCGGTTGTACATGGAGGATATTATCGTCACAGAATCTATGCGGGGGCAGGGTATAGGTAAGCGCCTGTTTGATGTCATCGTTCAGGAGGCGAGGGCTTCCGGCAGTACTGGTCTTATGTGGC
>CAZAVR010000153.1:6269-8495 GCA_964488435.1 uncultured Cytophagales bacterium
CTGGTGTTGTGATCGGCGTTGAGCACGATGTCATCGACAATAGGAATGAGCACTTCATTTCCATTGTAGTCCATGGCAATAAGATCCTGAGAATTGGGAGTGTATACTGTGATGACGGTACCAAGTACACCGCGTGTCTGATCTGAAACGCTGTAGCCTTTGATCTGGTGGTAATAGAACTGGCCTTCTTCGAGCTCGTCAAGTGTGTCATCAGGAAGAAACAACGAACTCCCCACTAACCCCTGTGCTTTCTCTATGCTGTCAATGTCTTCCAGGCGCACGATGGCTTTGTTTTGCTGGAGGATATTAATATGTTTGATGAAATACGGGATAAGCTCGCCTTTGATTTCTATGAGCACAGAGTCCATCTCCTCGTAGTCTTCGGGGTAGTCAACATCCAGATAGATCTGGAGCTCTCCTTTGATCCCGTGCGTCCGAACTATATATCCCAGTAAAAAACAATCTTCGTGAGTCATATTTTATAGTCTAAAAAATGATGAGCCTGAAAGCACGCTTACAGACTCATCAAAATTGTCATCGATATTCGGATACGTCCAAGGCTCAGGCCTCAGCAGCCGGTGCTTCTTCTGAAGCAGCTTCATCCGAAGCACTTCCGGATACTTCTTCAACAGCGTCTTCTGCTACCGCTTCAGCTTCCTCTGCTGCAGGCTCTTCAGCGGCAGGAGGTGTGTTTTTCTTAGCTATAGCTGCAATACGTGCCTGGTTTACACTACGTTCAGCGTCCAGTTTAGCTTCTTTCTCTGCCGATTTCTTTTTGCTTAGATTTTCAGCATCTGAAGAAACTTTGCTTTCTTTAAGTTGCTTCCACTCGGCGAAACGGCCGTCAGCTACCTCCTGGGTGATAGCGCCTTTTATCACACCTACCTGCAAGTGTTTTTTGATCAATACTCCTTCATGGTGCAGGATAGAACGTGCCGTGTCGGTAGGTTGAGCACCATCCAACAACCATTTTACTGCTTTGTCTGCGTTCAGAACAACAGTAGACGGGTTTGAATTCGGGTCGAATGTACCCAGTTTTTCAATAAAGCGACCGTCACGCGGTGCTCTTGCATCAGCTACAACGATGTCGTACATCGCTCTTTTCTTACGTCCACGACGTGATAATCTGATTTTTACAGCCATTTTTATATGGTTTAATAGGGAACTCGTCCCTGTGAGTTAAACAGGGTGCAAAGGTAGTTATTTTTTTTAACCTATTTGTAGTCAAGTGGAAAAATGCCGGCTGGTAAGATGGAGCACGGAATGTTGAAAGCGGGCTACAGATTTTCCCGCGCAGGTACCAGGTGACTGGTCCGGTTATAGGCACTGACCGATTTACGTAAGTTTTTATTAGCCTGACCGTTAAATATGAAGCCAACAATGAGCGCTGCAGCGCCGGATCCCAGGAGTGCCGGGTTCACTTTTTGTCCGCCCAGTGCTGTTCCCGCCGAATACCCCAAACCAAATCCACCGAGAAGGCTGAACACTTTCATGGCTCCTGAATTGGCTTTGTATTTATCGAAATAAAGCTGTACTTCCGGGTCAGGGTTTTTTAAAAGAACGCTGCCCACATCGCCCGTTTTCCTGAGTTTCATCTCCATATAAAGGATGCCTCCTTTGTAATATTGAAGGGAATCTGCCGGCACCTGAGCATTGACCATGCCTGAAGCGAAAAAGATCAGGCCGGCCAGAAAGGAGGTTTTCATACGAGTAGGGGGTTTGTATTAAAAAGCACGGAGCCGGTACTATATCCGCCCCCGGCTACATGCTCCTGTCAGTTTGTAAATTTACTTGTTGCGGAATCCGCCCGGATAGAGGGAACGTAGCTCGCTGGCTGGCAGAATTTTGATTTCAACCCGCCGGTTCGATTGCATTCCAACCGCTGTCTTGTTTTCGGCTACCGGCCGGTGCTCTCCGTAATATTCCACAAGGATCCTGCTCGGATCAGAAAGCCCTGCCTTGATCAGGTGTTTTCTTGTGGCTTCTACGCGTCTTTTGGATAGGGCGTTATTATAGCTATAGGAAGCTCTGCTATCCGTATTGCCAACGAGAACGATGCGGCAATTCGGCTTTTGATTGAGCAGATCCACTACCTGTCCCAGGATTTCCCGGGATGCTGCCCGTATGGTTGATTTGTCGGTATCAAATTCGATATTGCTGAAAAACGCTTCACATTCGTCTTGAGGAATATTGCCTGAAGAGACATTTGTGATATATTTCTTCAAA
>CAZAVR010000154.1:0-8485 GCA_964488435.1 uncultured Cytophagales bacterium
TGGGCTGTTTCGGATTCATTTGAGAAGCACATCGATGATACAATTGATGCCGGTGGCGGAATCAATAACAGGAGCGTCGTGGATATCGTTGTGAAAGAGGCGCCTGACCGGATAAAAGAACTGATAGAGTACGGTACCCGATTTGATAAGGAACCGGATGGCGAATATGATCTTGCAAAAGAAGGAGGGCATTCTGACCACCGTATTTTGCATTTCAAAGATATCACAGGAGCAGAGATCGAGAGGGCCTTACTCGAGGAAGTAAAGCGCCATTCGTCGATCCAGATATTTACCCGGTATTATGCTGTCGAGCTGATCACGCAACATCACCTGGGAGAAACCGTCTACCGCTACAGCGAGGGAATCAGGTGCTTCGGTGCTTATGTGCTCAACAGAGACACAGGTAAGGTGGAGAAATTTTTGTCGAGGACCACACTTCTCGCGACAGGCGGAATCGGCAATATTTATCAAAGTACCACCAACCCGACCATCGCTACCGGGGATGGAATTGCGATGGCTTACCGGGCAAAGGGAATCTGCGATAACATGGAGTTTATCCAGTTTCATCCGACAAGTCTTGCCCAGCAGGGCAAAAAGCCTTCGTTTCTCATTTCTGAAGCGGTGCGTGGTTTTGGCGGTGTGCTGAAGCATGCTGATGGTTCCACTTTTATGGAGCACTATGATAGCCGTCTTTCGCTTGCGCCCAGAGATATCGTAGCAAGAGCAATCGACTCTGAAATGAAGAGGATCGGGGCGGACCATGTTTATCTTGATGTCCGGCATCTGGACCAGGAGAAATTTGTCGAGCATTTCCCTAATATCACCCGTTACTGTCTGGATATGGGGATTAATCCGGCGAAGGATATGATACCTGTCGTACCCGCGCAGCACTATTTGTGTGGAGGTATTAAGGTCAATGAATGGGGACAAACGAATATACATTTTCTATATGCAGCCGGAGAATGTGCCTGTACAGGTCTTCACGGAGCAAACAGGCTCGCTTCTAATTCATTGCTGGAGGCGGTTGTTTTCGGACACAGGGCGTACCTGAGAACGGTGGAAAATCTGGAATGGTCTTCTGTGCCTGACAATATTCCTGAATGGGACGACTCCGGAACCACCCACCCCGAGGAGCAGGTGCTGGTGACGGAGATGACAAAGGAGCTGAATAGCATCATGTCGAACTATGTGGGAATCGTCAGGACCAACCGGCGTTTAAAGAGAGCATACGATCGCCTGGAACTGTTGCACCAGGAACACGAGGAGCTTTACAGGGAGTCGAAAGTATCCGTAGCTATATGTGAGCTTCGCAATATGATAAATGTAGCCTACCTGGTGATCAGGATGGCTATGGCCCGCCGCGAAAACATAGGTCTGCACTACAATCAGGATCATACAAAATAGAAAAGTTTTACAACAACCGGCGGGGAATTTTGTAATTATTTTATCCTTGACCTGTGTTACTTTTGTAAAGAGAATGATTGAGTAGGGTAGGAGAGTGAAGATTTTGTGAGGTTTTTAAATCAGGATATTATGAGAAATTTAGGGATTGTTAGTGTTTTCGGATTATTCTTGTTGACGCTGTTACCGACTTTCGCTGCTGATAATACGAAGGAGGTCAAAATAAAGACATCGGCGATCTGCAACATGTGCAAACTAAGGATTGAACGTAATGTAGTGTTGTCTAAGGGAGTGAAAGAGGCCGTTCTGGATGTAAAGTCCAAAGTTTTGACAGTCCGGTTCTATCCGGGAAAGACCCATGTAAAGGAGATTCGGGAGACGGTGAGCAAAATTGGTTACGATGCAGATGAAGTGGGCGCTGTGCAGAAAGCGCACGACAAGCTTCCCAAATGTTGCAGGAAAGACGCAGTACCTCATGTAGATTAAAGGCGTTGATATTCAATGTATTAGATATTTTTTTGCGGTGAGAGCGTCTCTCCGCAAATTTTTTTAACAAAAAAATACATGTATATACATTAATTGTATATACATTTGTATCAGAATTTTAGAAACAAAACTTATAATAGCTATGGCAACCAATCAATGGATTCTTGATCCGACGCACAGTGAAGTGCAGTTTAAGGTGAAGCACCTTATGATTACTAATGTAACGGGCAGCTTTGATGTCATCAATGCCTCAGTCGAGAGCGAAGATGAGTCATTTAAAAGCGCGAAGGTGTCTTTCACCGCAGACCTCGCTACGATCAACACCAATAACCGTGACAGGGATACGCATTTGAGAAGTGCGGATTTCTTTGATGTGGCAAACAATCCTGAGCTTACATTTTCGTCTGACAGTTTTGATGCCTCATCCGGAAAGATATCCGGTGACCTGACGATCTCAGGCATTACCAAGCCGGTAACACTTCAGGTAGAATTCGAGGGATTAACCAAAGATCCCTGGGGAAATCAGAAGGCGGGATTTTCCATTTCTGGAAAAATCAACAGGACCGACTGGAACCTCAATTGGAATGCCGCTTTGGAGACAGGTGGTGTTCTGGTCAGTGAGGAGGTGAAAGTAGCTGCCGAACTCCAGTTTGTTAAACAAGCCTAATTCTGCGGCTGTCTCAAAAAAGTAAAATGTCTTTACCCGATGTTTGTAGAGGCCCGGGCCTTGCGATTACGGAATTGACAGCTTTTTTGAGACAGCTGTTGCTATGATCCGAGTATTATATTGACTGCTTCGTTGAAGTTTTTAACGGTGTAGTTGGCGTTAGTATCTCCGGGATTAGCGATCAGAATGGTGCGTACTCCCGCTTTTTTGCCGGCCAGTATATCCCGCTCTTTATCACCTATCATCCAGGATTGTTTGTTGTCTATCTGGTGTCTGGCCATAGCTTTTTCAATGAGAAGTGAGTCTGGTTTTCTGGTGAGAGAATGTGAAGAATAGTCAGGGTGATGTGGTGAGAAACAAAGATCCTCCAGGACATTTCCAAAACTCGCCTGCATACGCCGGTGAACATTTTGGACATCGGCCGCATCATACAGTCCTTTCGCTATACCAGCCTGATTTGTAATGACGATTAACCTGAAGCCGGCATATTTCAGTGCTGATAGTCCGTTTTCTACACCTTCTGGTATTTCAAGATCTTCCGGTTTGAAAAGATACCCTTCCAGGTCCTGGTTCAGTACACCATCCCGGTCAAGAAAGACACATTTGTTCCCTGATTCCATAATAATTTCTTCTGTTCCTCCGTTCAAATGTAAGAAGATTGACGGAGAATCCGGCCATTTTGCGGGAAAACGTGGTATAAGATTAATCCTGATTTTGTTTTTTGATAATTGGAGTGTTTTAAATCATTTGAGGAAGCAGGGCCTTATTTGGCAGGAAGTTAATCTCGTGGTATCTTTATAAATTACAATTTTGATTCTTCCGTGGTCACAAATTGATTTTTTTATTTTTATTTGCTTTATGAATTGGTGATTGAGGGAAAGTTATTTGTAGATTTGTAAGGCCAAAGCGAACCAAACACACCTCGGGAGAGTTCTTTGATAGTCAGTATGACGCTGGCGATAAGTAATATTCTGGTAACCAATTATTATAACACTCATCATTTTAACCTCTCAACATGAGTGACGCCATAAAGCATGAATGCGGTATAGCTCTCATTCGGCTGCGAAAACCTTATCAATATTACATTGATAAGTACCAAACTCCCCTGTATGCAGTGCATAAGCTTTCGGGGATGATGGAAAAGCAAATCAACCGCGGACAAGACGGAGCCGGGGTAGCCAACATCAAGATGGATGTTCCGCCAGGCAAGCGCTATATCAGTCGTTACCGCTCTGTAGATCCCACGCCGGTTGCAGATATCTTCAAAAAAATCCATAGAAAGTTCCGAAAAGCGCTTAAAGACAACAAGGAAAAGGCCTTTGACTCAAAGTGGCTTCAGGAGAACGTCGCTTTCACAGGAGAGCTTTGGCTTGGTCATTTGCGCTATGGGACCCACGGTGCCAATGAGATCGAAAACTGCCATCCTATGCTGCGGCAGAGCAACTGGCGGAGCCGGAACCTGGTAATGGCGGGGAACTTTAACATGACCAACGTAGGAGAGTTGTTCCAGAAACTGGTCTCTTTGGGTCAGCATCCCAAAGATAAAGTAGATACGGTCACGGTGATGGAGAAAATCGGCCACTTCCTGGACGAGGAGAATCAACGTGTTTTTGATCGGTTTAAGGGGATTTTTGTCAATCCTACCATTTCAGATGTAATTGAGGACAATATTGATATTCAAAGGGTGCTTCACCGTTCCTGTCGTGATTTCGACGGTGGCTATGCCATGGCCGGGTTACTCGGACATGGGGCGGCTTTTGTCATACGTGATCCGGCGGGGATTCGTCCTGCCTTTTACTATGCAAACGAGGAAGTAGTGGTGGTGGCTTCTGAGAAGCAGGCTATCAAAGCAGCCTTTGATGCAGAGTACGACGAAATTCAGGAAATTACCCCGGGAAGTGCGTTGATCATCGATAAGATGGGCGAGTACAATGAATTTCCGATACTTCCTGTCGTAGAAAAGCGGGCGTGCAGCTTCGAGAGAATCTATTTTTCGAGAGGTACCGATCCCGATATTTACAACGAACGCAAGAAGTTAGGAAAACTGTTGATTCCTCAAATACTAGAGGAGATCGACTATGATTTGGAGAATACCGTTTTTTCTTACATTCCGAATACAGCTGAAACGGCCTTTTTCGGACTGATCGAAGGGCTGGAGGAGTATCTCGTGAAAAAGCGCAAGGCTGCTATCATGGAAGGTATTCTCTTCGAAGAGGATCTTGAGAAGGTTTTGTCGTTTCGGCCAAGAATAGAAAAGCTGGTGACCAAAGATGTGAAATCCAGGACATTCATAACGGCAGATGAATTCCGCGACAGCATGGTGTCGTCTGTTTATGATACTACTTTCGAAGTCGTAAGAAAAGGCATAGATACAGTAGTTATTATAGACGATTCTATCGTCAGAGGTACTACGCTTGAAAAGAGTATTCTTAAGATGCTTGACAGGCTTGGGCCAAAGAAAATCGTTATCGTGTCTTCTGCACCACAAATCAGATTTCCGGATTGCTATGGAATCGATATGTCCAAAATGAAGGATTTTGTTGCTTTCCGGGCCGTGCTCAAACTTTTGCAGGATAGGGATATGGACTATCTGCGGGAGGAAGTATATGCCGAAGCCACCGGCGCGTTGGCAACGAAAAATGCCCATAAAACGAATTACGTCAAGGCGCTTTATAAGCCTTTCACCGATGAGGAAATTTCCGCGAAGGTGGCTGAAATTGTGAAGCCCCCCGAGTTAAAGGCCGAAGTTTCGGTGATTTTCCAGACGGTGGAAAACCTTCACATCGCTTGCCCTAACCATACAGGTGACTGGTATTTTACAGGCGATTACCCTACACCCGGAGGTAATCTGGTTGTGAACAAAGCGTATTCGAATTTCCACGAAGGAAAACTTGTGAGAGCGTACTAAGCGCCTCATGTACACATATTCCGACCTCGACTGACGGCCAATGGCTGTCCTCCGATCTGTTGGAGATCAATATAATTCCCCGGATAGTATGTGGCTATCCGGGGAATTTTTTTAGCGAACGTGTTACAGATTCTTCTTTTTCAACTCTTTCACTGCGTAGTCAGCAGCCCGGGCTGTCAGCGCCATGTAAGTAAGGGAGGGGTTTACGCAGGATGCGGAGGTCATGGCCGCCCCGTCCGTAACGAAGACGTTCTTTACCTCATGCACCTGGTTATATGCGTTAAGGACTGAAGTTTTAGGGTCGCGTCCCATACGGGCAGTACCCATCTCATGGATAGCCATGCCAAGATAGGAGCCGTTGTCGTAAGTTTTTACATTTTTAACCCCAGATCTTTCCAGCATTTCCGCTGCATCGTTTTTCATGTCGATACGCATTTTATGCTCGTTTTCGCGAAGATCCGCATCGAATACGACGGTAGGCATTCCCCACTTGTCGGTTTTGCTCCTGTCGAGGTACATGTGATTTTCATGGTAGGGCAGTGTCTCCCCGAAACCACCAAAGCCTATGGACCAGTTGCCTGGACGTGTCAGTTCCTCCTTGAAATCAGCACCGAAAGCCAGTTCGGCTACGTTGCGGCTCCAACCCTGACGGCTTCCGCCACCCTGGAATCCGAAGCCCCGGAGGTAGTCCCGCTTGTCCTTGCCGAAGTTACGGTATCGCGGAATGTAAATACCATTGGCGCGACGGCCGAAGTAATAAGTGTCAAGTCCGCCTTCCCAAATGCCGCTTGCACCGGTACGGAAATGGTGATCCATGAGGTTGTGTCCGAGTTCTCCGGAATCATTTCCGAGTCCGTTCGGGAAACGTCTGGAGGTAGAATTGAGAAGAACAACCGTAGAACCTATGGCGCTGGCACATACAAATACGATCTTGGCAAAGTATTCCCGTTCCTGAAGTGTTACCGAGTCGATAACCCGTACGCCTTTGGCACGCTTCTTAGATTCGTCGTAGATGATTTCCTTTACTACTGAATCCGGTCTCAGTGTAAGCCGGCCGGTTTTCATCGCCGGAGGCAGGGTGCTTGATTGTGTACTGAAGTAAGCGCCGTAAGGACATCCGAGGGAGCATCTGTTGCGGTACTGGCATGGCGACCTGCCCCCGGCAAGTTGTGCCGGAGTGGCCTGCGACAGATTGGCGACGCGGCCTATAGTCATGGTCCGGCCGGGAAACTCTTTTTCCAGACGCTTGCGCACTTCCTTTTCGACGAAATACATCTCCATGGGAGGCAGAAAGTCGCTGTCGGGAAGTTGGGGGAGACCGAGTTTTTCACCCGAAATCCCTACGTGTTTCTCGACATAGGAGTACCAGGGGGCGATGTCTTTGTAGCGGATGGGCCAGTCCACAGCGATACCTTCTTTAAGGTTGGCTTCAAAATCGAGATCTCCCCATCTGTAGGACTGTCTTCCCCACATGATGGACTTGCCCCCGACAATATTCGGACGAAACCAGTCGAATCTCTTCTTTTCCGCATACAGGGAGTCTGAGTCATTCATCCAGTATTTTTCCGTCATTTCATTATAAGGGTAATCCCTGGAAAGAAACGGGTGAGATTCCTTTTGTTTGACGGTAAGTCTTCCGTTGTATTTTGACTGCCACGGATCTTTCATAGCGTTTTCATAACCCGTGACGTGCTCCAGCTGCTTTCCACGCTCCAGCATGAGGACTTTAAGTCCCTTCTCGGTGAGTTCTTTAGCAGCCCAGCCACCGGACACGCCCGATCCGATCACGATGGCATCATAAGTGATGTCTTTTACTGCGTCTATATTAAGATTAGCCATTGTTTTAATGCTTAGACAATTGAGATTAGAGTGCCCATGTTTTTTGTTCCGGAGTCAATGGATAACTGCCCACAAACCGTCCTGGTACCGGTAGATAATCCAGGGCTTTGGTTGCCCCGATTTCAGAGATAAAATAACCGGTTACGGTTAGTGATTTCATCTGCAGGAAGAATGCTTTGTTGGATTGGGTACTGCGTTTGACGATTTCAGTTTTCTGAAGGGCATTCAATTGAACAAAGCCCTTGCCATAGGTATCAAGGGCGTCCTTGTTTACTTTGTCAAGATCTGCATAAAATTTTTGCTGGTCTTCCAGTATAAAGCAGTCGCCGATGACTCTTGTAATAAATTTCTGGACGCCGGCCTCTTTAGCACCGGGCGTACCGGTGGCCGGGATGATCACATCTGCGATTTCGGAAAGAAGGATTTCCTGATCAGGATTTACTTCGACCGACGGACCAAAGTATGTTTTTTCGCCCATAGCGCCTGCGATTATGGGTGCCGAAACCGCTCCGCCCAGCATAAGCGTGAGCTTTTGAATGACCTCTCTACGGTTCATTTGAATAGGATGAAGTTAACAATGTGCGCTTAGTACAGCGCTTAAGTTCTAAAATAACTTACAATAGTAATCTATTTTGTCATGGATTGCAATCGTCGGGTGCGTCTTGCCAGGGCAGACTCAATAAAATGGGGGATTATGTAAGAAATTGGAGAGAATAAGATTTCTATAACTTTTCATCAAACACGATAGTATTGGAGCCTATTTTGCCGCTTTTTAACTGTCATTTTTTTCTTTGATACTTTTGCTTGTCCAAAAGTATCGCAAAAGGACTCCCAAAATAAAGCTCCCTTTGCTCCCTGCCGGGCTTGCACAGGCACACGCTGGCCGTCTAGCCCGACATTCCCTCAACCCACGCCCGCTATTTTGGGTTTGCCCCGCGCGCGGATCGTCCCCACCCAATAGTATGCCATGGGGCTCTCGCCATCTTACCCAATTTTTACAAATTCAAGTTGCTCCAAAAGGGATTACATATAGAGACTCTCCCTGAATTCCTGATCTGGGCCGCCAGTGCGGTTGTACTCCAATAAGATCAAACTGGAAAAAGGGCGAAAAATGCTCCATAAAATTTCCGCTCACCAATAAAATGGTCCTCACTTTGCCCCAAAGGCATATCATCAGCCAGATG